>JABJOR010000310.1 GCA_018664265.1 Rhodospirillales bacterium | reverse complement strand
GATCCATTCATCATGGGGCGTCTCGGCAGCTTTTGCAGCCAACCGCTCAAGCAGTTTCTTTATGGTGTTGCAGGGGCCAAGCGGTGGACCGGACACATCGACCTGAAACAAAGCCAGCATACCGGAGTCAGGAAAATGCCCGTGAGGGTCAATAAACCCCGGAACCATAGCGCGCCCTTCAAGGTCGATAATCTCTGTTGAAGGTGGCGCAAATTTGTTGACGTCCTCAAAACTACCAACGGAATGAAATTTACCATCCGAGATCAGCACAGCTTCGGCGACGTGATCGTCTTCATTGACGGTAATGATCGGGCCCCCATGATATAATGTGTGCTTTGACATATCAGCTCCCTGAGACATTTTGGTTTTTCTCAGTTGATCACGAAAATTATCCGGCTACAACACGGTCTCGCTTTTGAGGGTGTGTTTCCTGGCCAATTTCACGAGCGATTTTATGCCCGGCCTGAACAGCCCCGGCAATAATGCCCGGCGCTTCGCAATCGCCGATCCGCACAAGGGTCTTCATGCCACTCTTTTGCAGGGCTTCACGATCGTTGTTCAATTCTTGATAAAGCGCATCTTGCGGCTCACGAGATGTAACTGGAATGAGCCAATCAGACGCTATAAATTGTGTCTTGCCTGAGACAGTGCAGGTTGTTTGTGCCTGATCTCCGTCAAAGCCATCAACCGCGTGATAGGCGATAATGGTGACGCCAACAGACAATAGTTGCTGGTGAACGCGAGACTGCTCTCCGGTATTATCACTCCACGCACCGGGCCTACCTTCGGTGGTGACGAGGGTCACTGTACACCGGTCCTCAGCCAGTTTGAGCGCGATGACGCACGCCATGTAATAGTAGTCATCATCAAAGATTGTAACGCTGCCGCTTAACACTTTGCCATCCATGATGTCATCGGGTGTAATCACATTTGAATGTATGAAGTTTTCTACAGGTGTTTTGTGCCACCGCCCGAGACCGTTGCTCCGCCACTTTGATCCCGTGGCGATAATGACGTGATCCGCATCAAAATCGCGCACTTCATCGGCGCCCATTGCGCTTTCCAGATATAGATTGACGTTGGTCATAGTACTGATCTGACCCAGGCGGTAGTCCCGCACTCGCGCCCATTCGGACAAACCGGGTAATCGGCTTTCCCGGGTAACGCGCCCACCGGGCTCGATAGCGGCGTCGGCAAGAGAAACCTCATACCCGCGCTTGCCGAGGATATGGGCGGCTTCAAGGCCTGCTGGTCCTGCGCCAACGATCAATACACTTTCATCATTCCCACTTGGGACATTTTCCGGGTGCCATCCGCTTCGCCATTCTTCCCCCATGGTCGGGTTCTGGGTGCAACGAATAGGAACACCTTTTGAATCGCTGGAATAACAAATATTACAACCGATGCACTCGCGGATATCTTCCGGATGACCATCACGAATTTTTGCTGGCAGGAAAGGATCAGCAATAGACGGACGGGCCGCTCCGATAAAATCGAGCACTCCGCGTTTGATTTGTCCGACCATAGTATCGGGTGAGGTGAATCGCCCGACACTGACAACAGGTTTGCCCGTTGCTTCGCGAACCCACGATATGTGCTCTTCCAGCGAGCCTTCCTGAATAAAGCGCGAAGACCCCATTTCCTGACTGTAATCATCGATTGTGATGTCCCACAAATCAGCAAGGTCAGCCAGCATGTGGATGGCGTCGCGGGTTTCATCACCATCCATATGATTTACACCAAGCCCATTTGCTGAAAACCGTATGGCGACGGCTTTGTCGGGGCCGATGGCCTCGCGGGTATCTTCCATCAATTCCCGGACCAGTCGCACACGATTTTCGAGGGAGCCGCCGTATTCGTCAGTGCGGGTGTTGTTTGTGCGCGACAGGAAATCACTGAGTAGATAATGGTGGCAGGCATAGACATAGACGATATCGAATTCGGCTTTCCGTGCCCGCTTTGCCGCTTGCTTGTGCCAGTCTCGTAAATCGCGAATGTCGCTTTTGTCCATTGCCCGTGACTGTACTGGATCGTCAAGCGATGGCATGGAACGAATGCCCATAGATGGAGTGCGTGTCAGAAGGTTTGGTGTTTCGTGTCCGCCGTACCATAACTCTACGCCAGCCAATGCGCCGTGCTCATGAACTGCATTTGTCATTAACGCCAAATTTGCAATGTCACCATCATCCCAAATTGAGGCCGAATTAAAGGGTGCTGTATCGGATGTCGGATGAATGGAGCAATACTCGGTACAAACAACCCCCCATCCACCTTCGGCTTTCATGCCCCGCATGGCAGCAAGGGAGCGCGGAAAGTTATAACCCATGCCTGTACAATGCGGCACTTGATAGAATCTGTTGGGCGCGGTCAGTGGTCCGATTTTAACGGGTTCAAACAGGATGTCATAACGTGGATCGCGCTTTGGTGACATGGAGAACAATCCTTAAACAGCTGGTTTGTAGTTTGCTTCGAAGTCAGCTTGAAGTGCGTTCATCTTGGTCAGTATGTCTGACGCTAAAGGCTCCGGGTGATGTGTTTTCTTGATCTTGTTCAAATTTTCCTCAATGCGATCGAAAAGATCTAGGTCCGGTTTGACGTTGGCGCTTAAAGGCATATTGGCGCCAAAGTATTTTGCATCCCAAACCTCGGTGCGACAATGATCAACCGTATGCTGGTTGGCGAGATAATTGCCACGTGGCCCTTCCTGCACCGTCAGGTCCATGGCCAGGGTGTCATCATCTATGGTGGCGCCCTTCCACATCTTTCGTAACTTTCCAGCCAGCTCATCACAAAACAGCATGGAGTGCAGGGAATAGGTAATGCCTTCATCAAGGGAGCCAACGTAGTCACATGTGGCGGGGCGGCTGTAGAATGTTTGCATCATGTTTGCAGAAATTTCCCAGACGGCATCTTGATTAAATCGCCGCGCAGCGGAGTTTCCGCCGATCCCTGTCAAAGAAGGGTAACCAAGTTCGCGGGCTATCTGACATAACGCCATATCGGATAATGAGTTTTGAGTGAAAGAGCCAATGCCACCCGTTGCAGCTTCCATAAAGCTGGCATCTGATCCGCCAATACAGAAGCAACCTTTGCTGACCAGTTGGCCCAGGACCATTCCGGCAAAATCTGTAGCCAGACTATGAACCAGACAACCAGCCATGGTTATTGGCGCAGATGCCCCGCCGATGACGACAGTACCTACAGCCATAGGAATACCAGCTTCAATGCCATTGATAATTTGATCTGTATGAATTTTGGCGTAATACAAAGGCAGCGGTGTCACAAGCTGCATGAAGTATGGCTTGTCTCGCAATTGTTGGTGTCCGCCCCGAATAGCAGCAGCCATATTAATGACAACGTCCAGCGATTCTGGATATTCACACAAGTACTCAAGCGGTTTCGTTGTGTTTTCTGCCAAAGTAGCGAACTCATCAACTTCGCCGAAGATATCTGAACGTTCGACGTTTTTGCACGATACGGTAACAGCGTCAATATTGGGTAATGCATCTGCCACACGGGTGTTTAAGGCTAGATCTTTGCGGTTGCTGTCACGCGACTCGCCCGTTTCTTCATCAAAAACCTTGATGCAGGTCATGCCGGGAATAAACCAGGTATGCTTGTTATCGATTTCGATGTAGTCCGTGCCCGGGCGGTTCCATAGCTTTACGCTTTTAGCCATACTATCCAGTGCATCGCGCACAACCTGGATAGGAAATTTGACCAGGCCGGTTTCAGAAACATCGCAACCAGCACCGCGAAACAAGCCCAGAACTTTTGGATCAGGCTCGAACTCTACACCGGCTTCAAGCAGGGTTTGAAATACAGCGTCTATGATTTTCTTTGTCTGTGGTGAACTTAAGGGATCATGTGGGGGCGTCGGGCCATAGTGCAGCCCCTTGTCCTCATCGACAGTGGAAGCACTGGTTTGTTCTTTTAATTTTCGCTGTGCACGGCCGCGTCTCATGATCATTCCTATGTTTTGTTAATCAGGATTATAGGGTAGCCGCCAGCATTTGAACCTGAAATGTCCCATGTGGGATGTAAAATGACCCCTTAGAAAGCTGTTTTATCTGCCCCTTTCAGACCCAAAATTGTGCGCGCTTCATCTGGTGTGGCAACCTCACGGCCCAGGCGTTCGACGATTTCCCGGATGCGCTCTACCTGTTGTGCATTTGATTTCGCCAGCTCACCTTTGCAAATGTAGATGCTGTCTTCCAGGCCAACTCGAACATGCCCGCCCATAGCTGCCGCCATGGTCGCAAATGGAATTTGGTGGCGCCCGGCGGCAAGTACAGACCACTCATAATCATCACCAAACAATTTATCTGCGATCCGTTTTACGTGGGTCAGGTTTTCATGGTCCGCGCCCATGCCACCCAAAACGCCAAATACGAACTGGATAAAAAACGGGGCCTTGACCAGCCCGCGATCTGCAAAATGACGTAACATATAAAGGTGGCTGAGATCATAACACTCGAATTCAAATCTTGCGCCGCGATCACCGCCCATTTCTGTAATGACATGGGCAATGTCTTGCGGCGTATTTTTGAACACAAGATTTTCACTACCTTCTAAAAATGGTTTCTCCCAGTCATGCTTCCAATCTGTAATGCGCGCTGCCGCCGGGTAGAGAGCAAAGTTCATGGAGCCCATATTCAGAGAACACATTTCCGGCTCGGCAACCAGTGATGCGGCGAGACGATCATCCAGCGTCATGGTGGCACTGCCCCCGGTGGTGATGTTGGCAACCGCATTGGTTGCTTGTTT
>JABJOR010000309.1 GCA_018664265.1 Rhodospirillales bacterium | reverse complement strand
GTTATCGGATACGTCCATTCCCTCTACCATACGGCTAACCGCTCCCAGCATTTCGCAATCCAGCAAAAACTTTTCATAGGAAATGCAGAGTCCCAGCTCCAGCGATCCCGCAGCGTGTATCAGAAAATTGACTCCGGATTGAACGGTATAGTTTAGGTAAAGAGCAGACTCATAACCACACTGGGCATCCGGGATCTTGGAAGTAGTCGAGGCTCCGCCACATCGATAAGGAACCCCCAATCGCCGTGATAACTGCCCGCAAACCAGGACACATTTCCATGATTCATCGAATCGCGTAGGCGCACCTGAGCGCATATTCAGGCCCATCGAGTTGATGCCAAACATAACTGGAGAACCCGGCCGCACGAGTTGGGCTAGGGCCATACCGACCAGTGCTTCGGCAAACAATTGGGCCGACATTCCTGCCGGTGTAACAGGCCCTGACGCACCAGCGATTATAAATGGTGTCACCACACAACCTTGATTGTGCTCAGCATAGACATGAAGTGATTCAAGTGATTCCCCGTCGTAAACCAAGGGGGATGTGGGATTGATCATTGCAACTATACAGCAATTTTGGTCAACCACGTCGTCGCCAAAAACCATCTGCGTCATTCGGATACTGTCTTCGGCTTGCCAGCCAGAGGTGACCGCTCCCATATACGCCTTATCGGAATACTTGATATGGCTATACACCATATCCAGGTGGCGCTTGCTCACGGGTATGTCCGTGGGCTCGCAGATTGTGCCACCAGTGTGATGCATATGTGGCGATATTTGCGACAGCTTCATAAAATTATTAAAATCTTCAATGGTGGCATATCGTCGATCTACCTCTTGTCCCCTGACAAAAGGCGCGCCATAAAGGGGGGCAAAGACCATCCCGTTGCCACCAAACTCAACATTCCTCTCCGGATTTCTTGCTAGCTGAGTGAACTGTTTTGGCGCAGATGTCTGAATAAGTTTACGGCAGTAGCCAGGTTCGAATTTCACAAGATCACCCTGGACGTCGAGGCCTGCGTTCTTGAAGACCTCCAGGGTCTTTGGGTGATTCCGGAACTCGATTCCAATTTCGGAAAGCAATCTTTCGGCTTCTTCTTCAATCCGGCTCAGGCCTTCCTCGGACAAATAGTCGTAAGTCGGCACCCCCCGTGTAAGATAGGGTGCTGCCGGAGTGACAACATCCTCTTCAGGCGCCTTTCTTTTGCGGCGACCCCGACGTCTTGCGTTTTCAATTTCGGCTTGGCTCATGTAATATTCACCATTATCGTTGATTTAACTAAAACGTTTTACTACACTTTGGATTAACCCTCAAGTCTCTTCTCCGATTATTAAAACTGGCGCAAAAATTATGACAAATCAATTCAAGATACTGGGAGCTCCCGGTAGATATATTCAGGGACAGGGTGCAATTTCCCTGCTTCCTGAAATTGCTTCCGAGTTATCGCCACCAGCCCTGATTCTTGCCGATGAGATTGTTCTTCAAATAATCCAGGATGACCTTCGTGCAGGCTTTAAATCAGCGAACATTCCCTGCAATTTTAGCCAGTTCGCTGGCGAATGTACCCGGGCGGAGATCGAAAAGCAGGCAAATGACGCGCGAGCACTTAACTGCGGTGTGGTTATTGCTATCGGCGGCGGTAAGGCAATTGACACAGCCAAGGGCGTAAGTCTCGCCTTAGGCATTCCTATCATCATTGCACCTTCAATAGCTTCAAATGACGCCCCCACAAGCCGTCTGATTGTCGTCTATGATGACGAGCACCGGATAACCGAGGTGTTGAAACTGCCGCGTAACCCGGATTTTGTCGTGGTCGATACTGAGCTTATTTCACAAGCCCCTCCCCGGTTCCTGATCGCTGGCATTGGCGACGCCATCGCCAAAAAATTCTAGGCTGAACAATGTGCAGCGACCAACGCTCTAAACTTCTTCGGCGGCCTGCCAACCAAAACCGCAATCACCCTATGTAATTCCTGTTACTCGATCATTCGTGAGCATGGCATCCCAGCGGTTGAAGCCGTTCGAAACGGAATAGTCAACGAGCATGTAGAGAGCGTCATCGAAGCAAATGTATTGTTGAGCGGAATTGGTTTTGAAAGCGGAGGTCTGGCTCTGGCCCATGGTCTGACACGAGGGTTAACCGCCCGGATGGAGACGCAGAATACGCTCCACGGGGAGTTGGTCGCATGGGGCTTGCTGGTTCAACTTGTCGCTGAAGGACGTGATGATGAATTTATCAATGATGTTGCAGACTTCTACAAGGCAATTGGCTTGCCCGGATGCCTGAAAGATATCGGCTTCGATAGTGTAGAAAAAGAGGCCGTTCATGCTATAGCCAACGTAACCTACATGGAAGCACCCTACATCAGAAATTTGAAAAAACCGCTCTCACTCGATCGACTGGTCTCATGCATCTGGGCTGTCGAAGATTTGTAAAAAAAATGCCGCCAGAATTCTTCTGGCGGCAAAATTTAAACATTTCAGAGAGTTACTTAAACCACCAGCGCTCGAAGAACATGCGACCATCAACTTCATTATTATTAGCCAGTTTGCCATGTCCAATCTTATCACTGGTTGCGAAAATGTCGTTGGCAAACATCGGGACAATCGTACCTGCATCATCACGCACAATCCGTTGCATTTCCGCGTACATTTCAGCCCGCCTGGAATTATTCAACTCCCCTCGCGCCATGAGAAGAAGATCGTTAAACCGGGTATTGTCCCAGAATGTTGCATTCCATCCAGCACCTCCCGCATATCCAATCGTGAAAATACCATCAGGCATAGGGGTTCCGAACCAGTATGATGCACACCAGGGTTTATGCTGCCAAACATTGGACCAATAGCCGTCCTTGGATTCCCGGACGACGTCGATATTGATTCCCGCTGGTCGAGCGGATTCTTTGTACAGAACTGCTGCATCAACAGCTCCTGAAAACGCAGCATCTGCTGCACTGAGCCCAACTTCTAATGATGAAAGTCCGGCTTTCTTCAGATGGAATTTTGCCTTATCCGGATCATAGGTACGTTGTTCCAAATCGGGATCATAAAACGTGTATGCAGGGCTAATGGGATTGTCATTTCCCACAATACCATGACCTTGCAGCATCGTATCCAACATAGCTTCGCGATTAAGCGCATACTTGACAGCCAATCGGACGTTCACATCATTAAACGGAGCCATATTGGTTAACGCCTCGAAAGTGTAATGTAACTTGCTAGGCTCTTCTTCGACCACAATCCCTGAACGCTTGGCCAGAAGATTTGCAGTCTTAGGATCCACACGGTCAATTGCATCCACATCGCCACTGAGCAGAGCGTTCTGGCGTGTGGTGGTATCAACTATCGTGAGAAGCTCGCAACTATCAAAATTGCCACGCTCATCAAGCATGTAGAAGTTCGGATTTCGTTCAAATGCAGCCCGCACGCCTGGCTCGAACTCTTTCAGGACATAGGCACCACACCCGATACCCGATTGCCAATCCAGAGAGCCATCATCATTGGCTTGATAGATCGGGAAGTTGAATTCGCCCATCTTGAATGGGAAATCAGCATCGCCAGCTTCAAGGGAGAAAACAACAGTGTGTTTTCCATCTGCTTTGATGTCCGTAATTGGGTTTACAAGTGTTTTGGCACCTGATTTGGAGTCCTCGCCCCGATGATGATTGATAGAGGCAATGACGTCGTCAGCCGTCAGGTCTTTTCCGTTGTGGAAGGTGACATCTTTGCGTAATTTGAAGGTCCAAGTGGAGGCATCTGCAGAAGCACTCCATTCCTCAGCGAGTTTTGCTCGAAGGGTACCGTCGGGGTTAATTTCGGTAAGCATATTCGTAATCGCAAAGTGCATCGCGGTCAGGGCGCCATTTAGAATAAGCGCCGGATCCAATACATCCGGTGTACCGCCATGTCCCATGGCCATGCGCATATGGCCACCCTTCTTGGGCATCGCAGCCAAGGCGCTACTCCCAATTAGAGAGGTCGCCATGGTTGTCGCCATTGCGCTGGTTACACCAAGCGCTGACATACCTCGAATGAAGTTCCGCCGGTTGATCGCACCGGTCAGCAACATTTGTGTCAATCTACTGTGTTCAGACATATTCGCCTCCGACTTTCGTTGTGTTGTTAGAGCTAAAACTCAAAAGCTCAGTGGAAATTCAGTTGGTTCAATACTTCAGTAAAACGCTTTATCAATTTTTCAATAACGAAAATTACGATGATTGATCATTGCATATGTGCCTCCATGATTTTGAAAATGCTGTGATTGATACCGGCCAAAGCGGCCTGAGATTTCTTGTAAATTGAAAATAACTCCTGATACATCATGTGGCGTTGCGGATCAGGCACAAGCTGATCAACAAGCGTTACACAACGCCCAACGGCATCCCGCTCATCTGTAAATACTCCGACACCAATGCCGGCAATCAACGCGGCGCCAAATGATGCATCACCATTCAAAGGCACATCAATTGGCACCCCAAATACGTCACAAACGATCTGCCGCCAGGTCTTGCTACGCGCGCCGCCACCAACCAACCTGAAACTATTGATTTCCAGCCCCTCCCTATCGAATGCCCCTTTGCAATCCAACAGCGAAAAAGCGATTCCTTCATAGAGCGCCCGAACAAAATGAGCACCCGTGTGTTGCATAGTGATACCAATGAAATCTGCCCTTAACTTAGGATCCCAATAGGGTGAGCGCTCACCCTGAAGATAGGGGTGGAACAGCAGGCCGTCCGACCCCGGCGGAATCTTAGCTGCCAGGCGTTCCATTTCGTCAAAGGCAGCCGATCCATTTTCCGCATTGTCAGAAGCACCATGATTCAAGAAAAATTGATCTCGCAACCAACGATGTGCAGAGGCACAAGAATTCGTTCCTGTGATGGCAAACGCTTGCCCGGAGACAACATGCGGATAATCAATCACTTCGGCGTGGGGTTCAAAAAATTCAGTAACGACGGAAACAGTCCCTGCTGTTGCCAGTTTGATAACCCCCTGTCCTGGATCTATAGCACCGGCACCAAAGCATTCTATGGCGGTATCCATGGTGCCGGCGACAACCGGAGTTCCCTCCATCAGGCCAGACTGCGCAGCGGCATATTTTGACACTTTCCCTACGATTTCAGTCGGATCAACAATTGGTGGCAATAACGCCATATTCCAATTGATCAAGTCACAAAGTTCACTGGACCACGCTTGGGATTTCGAGTCCGTCAGCAAGGTTCCGACCGCATCAATCCGGTCGGTGTGCCATTCTCCTGAAAGGCGGAAACGCAGATAATCCTTCGCGACCAGAAGTTTTCGGGTTCGTGCCACGTTATCGGGCTCATGGCGACACAACCATTTTAATTGCGGGAGTGTCCACGTTGGGTTGGGAGCATTGAAGCCTGTTTCCTGGATCATCGCCCCCGACTGAGTTGTCAGTTCTTTTGATTCTTCGATACTGCGCTGATCGCTCCACAGGATCGCTGATCGGATTACCTTGTCATCTTCATCAAGCAAAACTGGCGTATGTGCTCCGGCAGAGAATGAAACCGCACGAATGTCAGATGCTAAAACACCTGCCTTTATCAGGGCTACGGGTGCCGCCGCACACAATCCCTGATACCATTCCTCAGGATCCTGTTCAGCCCAACCCGGGTACGGGGAGGCAGTTTCTACCACAGAAGAAGCCGAGCCAAGGGTTCGACCATCTGATCCGATGATCGTGACTTTGAGGCTTCCAGCCCCCAGATCAATGCCCATCAACGCGGCAGTCATCACAAATCTTGTCCTTTTCTCTCTCAATGTCTTTCGAACCTAGTCCTTGTCTGTCAACCCTAGCTTCCCCGGATTAAACAGATTCCCAGGATCAAGCGCCCGTTTGAGATCACCCAGAACCTTATGACCCGCATTCAGTTCTTCAATAATCCACTTGTTTCGGAAGTACCCAATACCATGGTGGTGACTGATGGTACCCCCCATATCCAGACAATGCCGCATCACAATCTCCCAAACGCTGGCATGGATCGGCAACGCAGCCTCGTCCGGCATGGCTGGAATTTTGGTTGTCATGTACATACACGCACCATCGGAATAGGCGTGTGACCAATGAGCATTTAGCATCACCTCCGGATACTTATCGGAGATTGCGGATCGGATGGTGTTGTACATTTCAACCAACCGTGACCAAGGTGCAGCTACTTCAATGGTATCGTAGTAACCTCCAGCATCCACAAAAGCATCCGAATGTGATTCAAACCGGACACTCTTCCAACGCCTTATTGGACCATCGTCAATGATGACGCCGCCATGGGTAGCAAAAATTCTAAGTGCCGCTTCAAATTCGGCTTCTGCAACTCCTGCAAGACCATGGAACTCAAACATACAAATAACTGCGTCAGGGTCATCCGGAAGATCATCTCCCCCCCATCGTTCGCTTTCACTCCTGTCGTAGAGCCTGATCACAGCCGGGCGAAGACCCAATTGCATAACCTTCCGAATAGCATGCAAGCCGCTCTCAACTCCTGGAAAAGCCACAGTGCCATCAATTTCTTTTGGGGGAAGAGGCCATATCTTTAACGTCACTTCCACAACCAGACCAAGGGTACCCTCCGATCCGATAAACAATTCAATAAGGCTTGGCCCCACTGACCGTCGAGGCACATGCCGCACATCCATCAACTCGCCACTGGGCAGGACAACCTTCATCCCCACAATCATGTTTTCGATATTACCGTACCGCGACGAACACTGTCCCGATCCACGGCACGCAGCCCAACCCCCGACAGTCGACATTTCAAGAGATTGGGGAGAATGCCCGCTGGAGTATCCACGTTCCTTCAAGGCTACCTCAAGTGCTCCACCGTTCAGTCCCGCCTCCGCCCGCACGACGTTGTTAGTCTCATCAATCTCTAGAATACGGTTCATCCGATTTAGCGCAATAATAAGCTCACCGCAAAACGGAACCGTTCCACCAAGCACGCCGGAACCGCTGCCATAGGGGATAACCGCGAGATTATTCCGTTGGGCAAATTGAACAATTTCTTCTACCTCAGCTACATTGGTTGGCTCAACCACTGCACTCGGTAGTGCGCCAGTTAGTTGTTTGGAGCGGTGGCGAAAACGCCCAAAAGGGAGCCGATCTCGACTGTGTTCCAATAAAGTATCAAAGTCCGAATGAAGCCTGACAGATGGAATTTCCGCCTGGAGACTGGCAATCCAGGAAGGAGCCAACTGTTCATCATCTACCTTCCGAGCCGTTTCAATCTCGACTGCAGTTGAGAAGACTGTCCCTTGGTTCATGTCCACCATTTGTGCTCCAATACAATTCAGTAAAACGTTTTACTGAAACTAATAAAACGTGAATCGTGGAGCAATGTCAATAGGGCAATATAAAAGAAAAGCTAAAAAATGATAACCGCGGAGAAGTTTCAAGTATTTATTTTGGCGGTGCTGTAGACGCCCGCTCAATAATTTCAATCTCATCCAGAGTCTTGCCAGACATGTCTGCAATGCCCTCAATTCGATCAATCAATGATGTTGAAGCCTCGTAACCCATTGTCTCC
>JABJOR010000308.1 GCA_018664265.1 Rhodospirillales bacterium | reverse complement strand
TTCAAGATGTCACTGAGCATGCTATCGACGCCCAAAACCTTCAGAAAGCCCAAGAGACTCTTGAGGAAACCGTCAAGCAACGAACCAGCGAACTTGCCGAAGCAAACAAACAGCTACTGGCAGAAATAGCGCGTCACGAACAAACTGAAAATTCTTTAGTATTAAGCGAACAACGATTCAAGGATTTTGCAGGTGCCGCCTCTGATTGGCTGTATGAATTGGATAAAGATTTTCGCTACACATATATTTCAGAAAGCCATGAGCGGATAACAAATATCCAGCTTAAAAAATCAATTGGAAAAACGCCGTGGGAAATAACCAGTATTCCACCTGATGAAGAAGATAATTGGGAAGTCTTGAGGCAACAACTCAAACGTCATGAACCTGTCCATGAATTTGAGCACAGGCATATTTCTAAAAATGGAAACATCTACCACGGCAGGACCAGTGCAGTTCCTGTCTTTAGCGAAAATGGAGAATTCATGGGGTATCGGGGCACCGTCACCGATACCACAAGCCGCAGACGAGCTGATCAAAGATTAAAAGACTTACACTCCGCCATCGACATGATTGATGAACGGATCTCTCTCTATGATGAAAATGATGGCATTATTTTCTGCAATGCAAGCTTCAGGAAATTAAACGCCGCAACACCGGAGGTGCTTGAAGAAGGAGTCACACTGGAAGAACAACTTCGAGCAGGTATAAAAAAAGGTTTAATCCCAGAGGCTATAGGGCGTGAAGAAGACTGGCTTGCCAAACGCATGGAACTGCACAGAAACCCACGAGGGCCTATCGAGGTTGAGCGGCAGGATGGCATTACATTACGCATCCGCGAACAAAAATTGCCAGATGGAAAATCAATCCTCATATCCTCCAATGTAGGTCATGAGAGACGTGCCAAGGTTGACATCGAGTATGCCAACCGAACAAAAAAAGAGTTTCTGGCAAACATGAGTCATGAATTACGGACCCCCCTGAATGCCATATTAGGGTTTTCAGAATTCATGCTCCATGAAGTTTCAGGGCCAATCGGCAATGAACAATATAAAGATTACATAAATGACATTCATGAAAGCGGTAAGCTGCTTATACAAATTATTTCTGACATCCTGGATATATCAAAAATTGAAGCCAGAGAAACGGTCATTGAAGAAGAACAAAACAATCCTGCCGATATCATAAATGCTTGTGTCCGGATCATTAAGGGGAGAGCGGACATCGCCGATGTTGCCATGAAAGTTGATATTCAGGAAGGCCTGCCTGATTTCATGGCTGACAATCGACAGATCAAGCAAATTTTACTTAATCTGATGAGCAATGCTGTAAAGTTTTCTCATTCAGGATGTACCGTCACAGTTTCAGCCCATTTCAGAGATGATCTGGGCATTGAAATAAGAGTAACGGATGAAGGCATTGGTATTGCCAAAGAAGATTTACACCAGATCATGGAACCTTTTCATCAAGTTCGTTCAAGTCAGGAACACAGCCACGGGGGGACAGGTTTGGGCCTTGCAATAGCCAAATCGATGATTAACCTGCATGGCGGAAACCTTGTATTGCAAAGCAAGTTAGGTAAAGGAACGACCGCTATTATCAGCTTGCCACGAGAAAGAATGATTCTGGGCTAACCCCCACCATGACCTTTATTAAACAAAGTAGCCCCCAAAGAGGCAACAAAAACACATCCGATAGCAAGCAAGGCGCGTGCTTCAATCTGATCGCCAAGAATGACTGCCCCTACGACAACTGCAAAACAGGGCTCCAGCGTTACCAGTACGCCATAGACGCGTGGTGTTATTTTTTTCAATGCCTCAAATTCAAGCGTAAATGGAATTGCCGTAGAAAACATTGAAACCACAAACCCCAAAACAAGCAAATAAGGTTGTGCGATGAGCTTGTCGGCAACCATCAAGCCAAAAGGCAACATAATTACGGCGGCCACCCCCATACCAAGAGCCAAGCCACTATTTCCAGGGCAAATATTTGATATTCTTTTACTCAGAACAATAAAGCCAATCCAGCCCAGAGCATCAAGCAGAGCAAATCCGACACCGACAGGATCAAGGCTAATTCCAATTTCAGGAAGCATCAACCCGATACCGACCAGAGCTAGAACGACCCAAACAAATTCATGCAATTTACGCGATGAAGCAATGGCAAGTACGAGAGGCCCCATAAAAGCTATACTTACGGCAATTGCCAGAGGAATCCGAGAGAGAGCCTCATAGAAACATATATTCATCCCGGCAATCATGGCACCATATATATAGATTACGAGGCCAGATTTATGCATAAGGGGTTGTAGAGAGGGGCGCAGAACACCGCATAATATTATTGCTGTAAACCCTACACGGAGAGCAACCGCGCCCTGTGGCCCAATTGCCGGAAACAGATTAACAGCCGCCGCTGCACCGAGTTGCACAAAAAC
>JABJOR010000307.1 GCA_018664265.1 Rhodospirillales bacterium | reverse complement strand
TGAACGCTTGATTGATCATAAACCGGGTTGTGATCCGGTGTCAGAACGCGCAGTGCACCCCATGTTCGCACCAGGTTAAGATTTCCCAGCACCGGAAAGGTTGCAACGGCGCGTTTTGCAATGTTGGTGGTGACGGCTCCGGTTGTGTCGGAATTAAATCCGACATCTTCATTGGACGCACCCATCAAAATAGAGCCCTCTTCTGTTTGGCGGATACCTGATATGGCAAGCGGCAGGACAGGTTGTATCCGCTCACTAACCAGAATTTGCCCGCGTTCAGGAAAGACCGGGATGTTTAATCCGACTTGTGGCGCCAGCGTGGTGACACCAAGGCCTGCGGCAATCACTACACGCTTGCACGAAAAACTTTCCGTGTTGGTTTTTATGGTAAACCCCTCTCCGCTTGGAATGATTTCTTTTACAGTACTGCTTGCCTGATATACCCCGCCATATTTTTGAAATCCGGCGTGTAGAGCGTTTAACAATTTTAACGGGCTCACATGACCACTAAGCGGGCAGTAGACAGCGCCGACAACCTCTGGTCCGAGTTTTAATCCGTTCAGGATTTCGTTTGCTTGCTGAGGGTCAATGAATTTTGATGAATATGCCCCGTCGGTGGATTGAGACGCCATGGTTTCAATTTCAGATTTAAACATTTGCGCTTCTTCATCACTCAGACAAACCTCCAGCCCGCCGTTTTGTTTCAAATCAATATCAATGCCGACGTCGTTTTTCAGTTGCCTTGAAAATGCCGGGTATAGATCAACGGATTGACGGGTCCAGTCAGAATAGGCCTGACACCCCAGCCCTTTGGCATGAAACCATACCAAACCAAAATTTCCCCGGGCTGCGCGAAAAGCCTTATCACCTTCATCGAGCATCAGTGTTGAGGCACCTGCGCGGGCAGTCCCATAGCCCAGAGCGGGTCCAATAATGCCACCTCCACATATGATTACATCGAATGATCGCACGACTTTTTCCTGTTGTTTTCAGTTGGTTACACACAATACCTGGAACATATAATAAGTCTACCCTTGGGGAGGTATGGACCGAAAAGGTATAATCGAAGACCCTGTATATAGAATTCATTTATACTCTATATGCAGTGGAGACGAACCGTGAGCACAACAAATTTTAACTACGATACGCAAGAAATCTGGCAAAAAGACAAGGACCACCACATTCATCCATGGACGGATTTTCCTTCTTTTAAAGAAAAAGGATCGATGATTCTTGCTGAATCAGAAGGCAGTTATGTCTACGATTCAGAAGGCAAAAAATACCTTGATGGTATCGCGGGTTTGTGGTGCGTAAACGTTGGCTACGGGCGTGACGAAATTGCCCAGGCCATGGCCGATCAGGCCCGTCGCATGACGTATTATTCTTCCTTTGGCCCGCACACGTCTATTCCTGCTGCAGAGCTGGCGGCCAAACTTGCTGAGCTGACACCGGGCGATTTGAATCATGTATTCTTTGGCACCGGCGGTTCTATGGCCAATGATACAGCCATCCGGATTATCCACTTTTATTTCAATCAACTTGGCAAGCCGACCAAGAAAAACATGATCACACGCCACGATGGTTATAATGGCAGCACCTACGCCGCCATGACATTGACGGGCGTTGCCTTTGATCATCAGGGCTTTGATCTGGCACCAGGGTTGGTTGAACGAATTTCAAACCCCAACCCATATCGCAAGCCGGAAGGCATGAGCGATGCTGATTTCCTTGATAGCCTGGTAAAGGAATTTGAAGATAAAATTCTGGAGCTTGGTCCGAATAATGTAGCGGCCTTGTTTGCGGAGCCTGTCATGGGTGCCGGGGGTGTGATTGTTCCACCCGAAGGCTACCACAAGCGTATGCTGGAAGTATGCCGCAAGTACGATATGCTCTATGTGGCGGATGAAGTTGTAACAGCGTTTGGCCGTCTTGGTCATTTCTTTGCTTCCGAAGATGTATTCGGTATGGTTCCGGATATTATCGTTTCCGCAAAGGGCCTTTCATCGGCTTATGCTCCATTGTCAGCAACAATTTTGTCCAAGGGTGTTTACGATGTGATCTCTGTTCCTCAATGCGAAGGTGGTATGTTTACGCATGGCTTTACCTATTCCGGACATCCCGTTTGTTGTGCGGCTGGCTTGAAAAACATCGAAATTATGGAACGTGAAGACATCTGTGGTCATGTCCGCAAGGTCGGGCCATATCTGGAAGAAAAATTACAAACCTTGCATGATCTGCCAATCGTTGGCGATGTTCGTGGCAAGTCCTTCATGATGTGTGTTGAAAACGTTGCTAACAAGGAAACCAAAGAGTTGCTCCCTGCTGAGGCCCATGTTGGTGATCGCATCGCCGATGCTTGTGAAGCCAAAGGTGTGTTGGTTCGCCCTATTGCCCATCTGAATGTGATGTCTCCGCCATTGGTTCTGACCACAGATCAAATAGACTTTATGGTTGATACGTTGCGTCAAGGTATTGTTGAAACCCAGGATGCTCTTGTTCGAGACGGATACAAGATCGCATAAGGCTTTTGTTCATTTGAATTTGGAAAAGACGGTGAGTATTCTCACCGTCTTTTTTGTTGTTGTACGCATTTCTGGTTTATTGGTTTTGCTACAAAAACGTGTTATCGTAAACATAGAGGAATAGAACAAACTCGAAAAAAATAACCATCAATGGGTGGGGAAACATGGAAACTTCGGACATTATGGACAATGCCGAATCGGTGAATGTCTTGTTGGTGGTCCCTGAAACCGGGATGAGTTCTAACGTGAGCGCTATATTACGCAATTGCGGGTTTGTTAATATCACGATCATCAAATCATTGGACAAGCTTGAGAAGCACCTTGATATTCCTGTGCCGGATATCATCATCTGTAGCGCTGAATTTCCACAAGGTGATAGTTGTGATTTGATCAAAAATCTTCGCCTCAGTGATATTGGTAAGAATCCTTTTATACCTATTATTACGATTACAGCAGATCCCTCGAAGGAATTTGTTCAAAAAATTATTTCAACGGGAACAGACGCCTTGATGGCCGTGCCGTTTTCGGCACAACAGTTGATGGACCGGATCAACGGTATTATCGGAAATCGCAAACAATTTGTTGCGACCAGTGATTATCTGGGACCGGATCGCCGCCCGAACAGCCGGGGCAAGAATGACATGAAGATAACCAAGTTTGATGTTCCCAATACATTGCGCGATAAAATTACTGGTGAAGAACCGCCTGAACGTGTGGGCAAGACAATCAGGACCATGATGGACGAAATGCTGTTGTTTCGCCTCGATCGTCAATCTGATCAAATTATTTATTTGGTTGGTAAGATCAAACATTCTTGTGAGATGGGCGAAGTGGATCCGCATGCCCGTTCCCTGATTGAATCCTTACAAGACGTTGCAAGGGACGTCATCATCCATATGGAAGGCACGGCCTATGAACATGTTTCAGGCTTGTGTGAATCCTTGTTGCAAGTGATCCACGATATTCCAGAATCAAGTGGCGAAGCGTTGAGAAAAAACCTCAAACTGTTATCCCAACTTTCACTGGCCATACAGGTTGGCTTTACCAGCACCCAATCCGCTGAAGCGGCACTGCAAATCTCCGATACCATCGGGCACGGGAATTAATCAATTAAAAAGCCCCGCTGGAATAATCCGGCGGGGCTTTTTTTTGATTGGTAATTGGCTGGGCGTCAGGCGCGCAGTTTTTCGTTGTTTGGATCGTAGGCCGGATCAGCAAGCACTGTGGCTTTGCGCAAGTTGCCGAGGATTTCCATGTCCATCACGGTACCCGGTTCGGCGTACTGTGTTTCCACATAGGCAAAGGCCAGGCCCGTGTTCAAGGTGTA
>JABJOR010000306.1 GCA_018664265.1 Rhodospirillales bacterium | reverse complement strand
TGCTATATCGGCTCCTGTCGGAGCTATGGATATTGTCGGAACAGGCGGGAGCGGGCTTCACACCTACAATGTTTCAACAGTGACTGCCTATGTTGTTGCTGGGTGTGGTGTGCCTGTTGCCAAGCATGGCAACCGAGCGGCTTCGTCCAAATCCGGTACAGCCGATGCTCAGGCTTGCCTCGGAGTTAATTTGGATGCAGATTTTCCGGTGATTGAGCAAGCCATACGTGAAGCAGGTGTTGGCTTCATGTTTGCCCAACGCCATCACGCTGCCATGAGACATGTTGGACCATCGCGCGTCGAAATGGGAACACGAACAATCTATAATTTGCTCGGGCCTCTTTCCAACCCTGCTGGCGTAAAACGACAGTTTACAGGCACATTTGCCGCCCAATGGGTTGAGCCTATGGCTCAAGTACTAAAACGTCTGGATTCTGAACGGGCCTGGATTGTTCATGGTATGGACGGCATGGATGAGCTGACAACGACAGGAACCTCGCTGGTTGCTGAACTGAAAGATGGTCAGGTTTCAACGTTCGAGCTTTCACCGGAAGATGCCGGATTGCCAATCGCCAATCCTGATGATCTGAAAGGTGGCGATCCTGAGCACAATGCCCAAGCCATCCGAGATTTGCTTGCTGGAGCCTCTGGCGCGTTTCGAGACATAGTGTTGTTTAATGCAGCTGGAGCACTGAGTGTTGCAGATAAAGTCTCTAATTTGAAAGAAGGCGTTGAAATGGCAGCACATTCTATCGATAGCGGAGAAGCAGCTAAGGCCCTTGAAAAACTTGTTGCTATAACAAATCAGTAAATGTTTTAGAGATGAATATATATAACAAATGTTGGGGAAGATTTATTGTTTTAGCTCTTATCCATTTTTATATGGCTGGTGTCTTTCAGAATATTGCATACGCTGATAGCGAAGAAATTGTATTAGCGTGCAATAACTTTCCCCCCTTTAAAATAGAAAAACCGACTGAAAAAATGCCAGGGCATGATGTTGAAATATTAATTGAGATATTTAAACGCATGGATCAGCCATTAAAGATTGAATATTTTCCCTGGAAAAGAGCACTAATGATGGCGAAAAATGGCCAGGTAGACGGTCTTTGCAGTTGTTCACATACGAAAGATAGAGAAGAATTTCTGTATTTTTCAAAGACGCTTGGAAATATTTCAACAGGCATCTTTGTTTTGAAGGAAAACGCCCCTATACAGCTAACATCATTTGAAGAAGTTTCAGATGAAGCATTCGGTGTCGTTGATGGGTATAGTCTTGAGAGTACTCTAGAAAAAGCAGGTGTAGAAAATATTAGCATGCCTTCCAATGATGAGAGTGCTATTAAGATGCTTAGGGTAAAACGGTTTGATTTTTTATATTCCTTTGAAGCACCTGTGCGCTATTACATGCTGAAAACCGGGTTAAGCGATCAACTGGTTTACAAAGAGTTTGCAAAACAAGATTACTTCACGTGTTTCAGCCAAGATAATCAAGAAAATGCAAAATTGCGTGATGTATTTGATAAAGTGTTGGCTGAGATTAAAGCAGATGGTACTTACGGTGCTATTCTTGCAAAATATCGCCAATAATATTCACTAGAAACATTTCAGGTACTCATGTCAGACGTTCTTACTGAAATATGCGAAGCCAAACGTGATTTTGTGCGCGACCGTCGGGGTCAAACACCAATCTCAGAACTATTCGTTAAAGCCAAAGAGGCCTCTGAACCTCGCGGCTTTATTGCGTCCTTGCGAAAATCGCTTGATGAAGGCCGCTATGGTCTGATTGCAGAAATCAAGTTTGCTTCTCCTTCTAAAGGATTGATCCGGAAAAATTTCGATCCAAAAAGTCTTGCTGAAGCTTATGAGCGTGGCGGTGCAAGTTGCATTTCTGTGCTTACGGATGAACCTTATTTTCAGGGTAAGGATCAGTATCTGATCGAGGCTCGTAATGCTATTTCATTGCCTGTATTGCGCAAGGATTTCATGATTGACCCCTATCAGGTCGTCGAAGCCCGTGCCCTTGGCGCAGATTGTATCTTGCTTATCATGGCGGCCTTAAGTGACGGGCAAGCCTATGAGCTGGAAGCAGCTGCTGTTGAACAAGGCATGGATGTTTTGATAGAGGTCCACAATCACATTGAACTTGATCGTGCGTTAAATCTTGAATCTCCTTTAATCGGAGTGAACAATCGCAGCTTGAAAACACTTAAGGTGGATATTGCCACCTCGGAAGAGCTTCTGGAAGATTTTCCCGAGGATCGCATAGCCGTTAGTGAAAGTGGTCTGTATACGCCGCAAGACCTGTCGCGTATGGCTGATGCAGGAGCGAATTGTTTTTTGGTTGGTGAATCTTTAATGCGCCAGGATGATGTTGAGGCTGCAACACGCACCCTGCTCTCTCCTGCAACCTGAATGAACGGACAAGGTTAAATATGTCAGATTTAACTCATATAGACGCTGACGGAAATGCAGTCATGGTTGATGTTTCCGAAAAATCGGAAACCGAGCGCAAGGCTGTCGCCAAGGGTACGATCTTTATGCAAAGTGAAACTCTGGCCCGAATTATGGATGGTGGTATTAAAAAAGGCGACGTT
>JABJOR010000031.1 GCA_018664265.1 Rhodospirillales bacterium | reverse complement strand
GTCATCAGGATCATCGGCGGAATGGCGTAGATGATCGTCGCCACGGCTGCGGCTGTCGGCCCGACTTTGAAGAAGATCACCGCAGGCAGTAGATAGGTAAAGAACGGCAGGGTTTGCAGCACGCTCAAGATTGGCTTGATCGCGTTGTCGACCCAGCGCCATTGCCAAGCGGCAATGCCAAGCATCAAGCCGATAAACAGGGATACGGAAACACCAATAGCCGCAATTTTAAGAGCCACACGTCCACCATAGAGAACGCGTGAATATGTATCGCGTCCCAACTGATCCGTGCCTGCCCAGTGTTCCCATGTCGGCGTAGACAATCGGGATGGTATGTCCATAAGATTCGGATCATGCGTTGAGAAAAATGGAGCAAAAATAGCGCTGGCAAAAAAAGCAACAACCAGTAAAAACCCTACAACACCTTGAGGGTTCGCCAAAAATAACATTAATTTTTCGCGCGCAATACTATGAGATTTTTCTTTTGGCATTAAATCTGCCTTATCAAAGGTTTTGTCTGACACGGGGGTCTACCAATGCAACTGCGAGATCCGCAAACAACGTCACAAGAACGTACAGAGCAGTTGTCACGAGAACGGCTCCCTGGACCACGGGGAAATTACGGAACATAACCATATCGTAAATTAATTTCCCCATTCCGGGACGGGAAAAAATAATTTCGGCAAAAACGGCACTGGAAAGCAAATTACCAAAACCGATACCAACAAGCGTAATGGTCGGCAAAATGGCCACCTTCAGAGCATATAGATAAACAATTTTCCATTCCTGAAGACCAAAGGCGCGGGCAGAACGAATATAGTTCTCTCCCATAACTTCCAGCATGGATGCACGAACCAAACGTGCCAGATAACCAACCCAGCCAAGACCGACCGCAAAAGCAGGCAAGACCAGGTGGCTTATCTGATCCATAAGATCACCTTCTTCTCCGGCTCCGATAACCGGCAGCCATCTCAGGGTTATGGCAAATATAATAATTGCCCAGACCGATACCAGAAATGACGGTAAGGCAATTGTGCCTACTGACAAGACTCCTGTGAACCTGTCCAGCCAGCTATTGGGATAAAGCGCCGATAAACACCCCAATGGAATACCTAGGATCGCAGCCCAGGCAAGAGAGCTAATAGCCAGAATAAGCGTAAAGGGAAGCATCTCTGAAACAGTATCAGAAACCGGTTTGTTGGAGAAAACATCCACACCCAAATTGCCCTGCAAAACATCGCCAAAAAATATGCCAAATTGCACATAAATCGGTTCGTTCAGATGCATTTTCTCTGCGTAGGCGGCCATAATTTCAGGTGTAGCCCTTGGGCCAAGCGCAATACTGGCCGGATCTCCTGGTATCATGTGCAACAGTGTGAAAAGCGTCAACAACGCACACATAACAATTAGGACAGATAGCCCCAATCTCTTAACTGCATATATCCACATTATGAATTTCGCCGATATAATCTATAAAAGTATGGACGGGAAATTTTCATTTCCCGTCCAATGTGTAGGTTTTAGTATTATGCTGGTTTGGTATAAATCAGCTGCATTTCGCCCGTCGGAGCAAGATCAACATCAACCGTATTGCGGTGAACATAGACCTCGGCTTCATGAGTCAGCCAGACATAACTGCCTGTATCTTCCATGATTTCCTGCATCCGCAAATAAATTTCATTGCGTTTGGCCGGATCGCTTTCGATAATACCTTCTTTATAAAGAGCATCAAACTCATCACTGGTCCAGCGCTCCCAGTTCCAGATACCAACCTGCTCGCTAACGAACCACTGGAACGGCTCAAAGGGGTCAGCCTGAGAACCATAGCGCATAACCCAAAGTTCAAGTTCTTTCCAAACCTCACCTTTAGATTCTTGCCCCATATCCCAGAACGGACCTGAATCCTGAGGAAGAACGGTAGCCTTGATGCCGACTGCCTGCAGATTGGCTTGAATAATAGTCGCCGTCAGAACACGTTCCTGATTATTCAGGGTACGAATAGTCAGTTCAAGATCGGATACACCGGCTTCTGCAAGCAGGGCCTTCGCCTTGGCTGGATCATAGGAATATTTGGATTCATTGCGCTTTCCGATAAGGCCCGGGCAAACAACACCATAGGACGTCTCAGCAGTGCCACCATAGGCTCCCATATTGATAGAAACCGCATCAACAGCATGCTGGATAGCCTTACGAACCCGAATATCTTTCAGTTTCGGATGTTCCTGGTTCATACCCATCCACATATATTGCAATGCACCAGCTACAGCCAGTGAGCTGTTGGGTGGCGGAGTTTTGAGATAGCGCTCATAGGTTGTCGGCACAATCTTTGTGGCGTCAATTTCACCAGCCTCAAAAGCAAGGGCCGCCGCCGTATCTTCTGAAATAAATACAGCCTTGATGTTTTCGTAGGCGGGTTTGGGACCAGTCCACTCAGGATTCGGGCTGAACTTGATATATTGTTTCTGTTTCCACTCATAAAGATATGGGCCACACGTTGCTGGCATATCGGTGGTAAACTTGCCGCCAACACCTTCAGTTGCCTTCTTACAGATGATTGATCCGGTATTGGATGCCAGACTGATAATCATAAACGGTGCAAATGGGCTCTTCAAAACAATCGTGGCTTTATATTTGTCAATAATGTCCAGGCGCTCATATGCGTCAAAGCCGCCTTTCCATTCGCTGACCGCCATTCGATCAAAGGAATACTTGACGTCTTCTGTCGTCAACTCGCCAAAGCCGTTAGTCCACATCAGTCCAGGGGTCAGGGTAAAATCTATGTGTGTCGGGTCGCGTTGTACGATTTCCTGCACGTAGGCTGTCTTGCGCGGAACCACAGCACCACTGCTATCGTGACCGTAATGCACCAGTGACGGGGTAATGCACCAGAGCGTATCAAGGTCTGGCGTACCACCGACCATATAACCAGGATCAAGGCTATCAAGTGCGCCGTATAAACGTACATTCAGAGTCTTGCCATCGGCTGCTTCAGCAGCCGAAATGAACGGTCCAAAGGCACCCGTTGCGCCTAAGCCTGACATTGCAGCAGTAGCCAGAAAACCACGTCGTGATAATTGGTTTATATTCATATTCTTCCTCCCAAAGGAAATTATAGTTACTTTAAAACTTTCAGGCCGATGTTATTTATTTACGTACAACTTCCAGCCATGGATCATCTTGACCCTGTTTCACAGCACCCGTCAACTGATTCAATAAAAACATGACCAAATTTATATTGGCCTTGATATAAATATTTGATCTTGAATACTGTAAGAATATAGAGTTGGCGTTGAATCTGAAATAAAGGATCGCTAAGCTGGTTATCCAATAAATAAAATTTAAATTT
>JABJOR010000305.1 GCA_018664265.1 Rhodospirillales bacterium | reverse complement strand
TCGGTGCCGGACGGCGCTATCAGGTCAAACAGATTTGCTTGAAACCGGGCGCTTCCATCAGCCTGCAATTCCACCACCATCGCGCCGAGCACTGGGTCGTGGTCGAAGGCTGCGCCCGCGTTACCCGCAACGAAGATGTTATGGATTTGCAGGTCAACGAATCTGTTTATATCCCCATCGGCGCAACCCACCGACTGGAAAATCCGTTCGATGATCTCTTACGTATTATCGAAGTCCAGTCCGGGGCGTACCTGGGCGAAGACGATATCGTGCGCACAGAAGATACCTATGGGCGGGTTTAGGCTTTAGCCTTCCTTAATCAACGACCACTTAACTTCGACGTCTTGTTGATTTACCAGACCGGAAATCACCAGTTGTGAGGTTCGGCGTTTGCGGTGCTGGATGCCGAGGTAAACGCTTTCCTCAATACTGAGGTCGCCGCCGGAGCACCTGAAGCGCCAGCCTTCCCGGTTGGAGACTTTCAGGATGGCAGATTTTTTATTGCCGGACAGCTCGGCGCTGATTTCCGGGTGCAGGTGGAAACGCACAGCGAAATCCTTGGCGTGGCTGCCCATATAATCCATCATCAGCTTTAACGTATCGCAACCGCGCAAATCGTCCCCGGCGGCAGAGATATAAATATCGCGGGCATGAACCAGCCCGAATAATTTCCGATAGCCGTCGTGGCGCATTTGCAAAAATGTAGAGCCGTCCGATTCACTGCGCCTGCTGGTGACGTGGGTGTCGATAACGCCAAGCTCTCCGCTTTCGCGAACTTCAAGGGCGTTGGTATCGTTGACGCAAACTGTGGAGTGCGCCGCCGTTGCACGCAAGGCTGTATGCCAGTTATCATCACGGTCGGCACTGGCGCCACAATTGACGATCAAGCGGTGGTTCTTGTGGGAGAATTCGAAGCTGAGCAGCCCGGCATGAGCACCCAGATTGGCTCCCGATACCACAGCCGCCCCGGCATCGGTGATCAGGGCGCTGTGTTTTGTTTCGGCGCGCTGAAATCCGGTGTGGGGTGCATTGGACAGGGATCTCGCCTTGGTGCCGGATTTTTTAAGCAGTTGGTTTATGGCCTCGTCGTTGCCCTCGGTGGATCCATTGAACAGGGCCAGCCGTCCGTCGGTGTGACGGTAAGCGCGTAGCATGGGAACCATGCGATCTATGGTGACTTGCAGGGTGTGCGGAACATCCAGTTGGGCCGCGCTCAAAGTGTCGCGGATGCGCACCAGTCGCAACAGAACCTGATACTGGACTGTCGGGTTGCGTTGGAAGTGTCCACCATCGGCGAGAATTTGTCGCTCCAGTGCGATCTCCAGCGCAGCCAGCCCATTTTCTAAAACTGTTTCCATACCGTTCAAGCATATGGCACCGAGGATCAATCCTTCAGCGGCCTCAACAGCTTGCTGGTCTGGTGGCGTATCTTCAATGGAGCGTGATAAGTGGCGAATTTGAACGGCGCAGGATTCCAGAAACGTCATCTCGAATCCCGGGTGATCTTTATTGTGCAGGAAGTCAAATGTTCGCAGCCAATTGACTAATCGTCCGCCGGTTACTTCCGGTCGCCAGGCGTCGACGCGCCAGCGCCCAAAATCGTTGATCCAGCGGGTCATTAGTTCTCGGCCTTTATCGGCAGCGTCGTCCGTGCCAAAAGATTTTAAATCGGCGAGAAATTCAAAGCGGTGCAATATACGTATTTGTTGTTCGGACAGGCGGGTATTGCGCCAGGGTAAATCACCCAAATGGTGAGCGTGCCCCAGTAAATTATAGTTCCCATTTAGGATTTCCCGCCCGGCATTGGAATTTCCAGAAAGCACTGCCGACAATGGTTCTGGCGGAATACCGCGAAGGCGTTCAGGCACACTGCCACGCAACGACCAATCATAGACACTGGTGTTATAAATCGCGTTTCGCAATTGTGCTTGCATAGCCGACAAATCAAATACCTTCCGCTAAGTCTTACGGGCAATTCTTCATTGTTGATTATGCAATAATAGGTATGTACAGGGGGTTAACGAATCAAGCTGGTAATTTGCGCAATCGGGCAGCGTAAAACCCGTCCATGCCACCGTGTTCCGCCCAATATCCAGGCAGGGTGCGCAAAGCACCCTCAGGCGTTATGGCGTGAGAGAGACCCGGCAGCTCACCTTTCTCAATAGGGACGATCTCAATGGGAAGATTACGGCTCAAAGCCGCAGCAATCCGCGCCGGGCCTTCCTCGTCTTGCAAGGAGCAGGTGCAATAAATAATCACCCCCCCCGGTTTGACCATGTCTACGGCGGCATCGATCAAGGTGTCTTGCAAGGATGTCAGAGAGGTGATGTCTTCCGGGCCTTTTTGAAACATGATATCCGGGTTGCGCCGCAAGGTTCCGGTGGCAGAGCATGGTGCATCCAGCAAAATGCCATCAACAAGCTCAACCGGTTTCCAGATTTCGGCTTTTGCGGTGATCACGTTTGCTTTTTGGTGCGTGCGATAAAGATTGCGATGCAAGGTCTTCAGCCGCTTTTTGGAGCGATCGATGGCTGTCACATGGGCACCTGCTGCAATCAATTGCATGGTCTTGCCGCCGGGGGCTGCGCAAAGATCGACAATAGATTTGCCTTCTACATCGCCCAGCAACTTGACGGGCAGGGCGGCTGCTGCGTCTTGAACCCACCACTCTCCGTCTTCAAAGCCGGGCATGGCGTCTATTCTTCCACCGATGGGCAGGCGGATGGAGCCCGTAGGCAGCAATTCGCCTTCGAGCTTTTCGGCCCAACCGTCCGGATCGCTTTTGACACTGAGGTCCAGTCGAGGCTCTTGGGTGTTTGCGGCGGCAATGGTTCGCGTGATGTCTTCACCGTATGTCGCACACCATGATTGCCATAGCCATGGCGGGGTGTTGACTTGCTCTACATCCATTTCTGCAATGCGGCCCGGCCCTTGATCGGCAATGCGGCGCATGATGGCGTTGGCCAACTTGGCATGCCCGGCAAGACCGGACTGGCGCACCAGATCAACGGTGGTCGAGGCGGCTGCGTAAACGGGTACGTCCAGATATAGCACCTGGGCAATGCCTAAATAAAGAATATGGATTATTTTTGCAGCCTGTCCGTGGGGTCTGCGCTCCAAAAACACATCAAGCAAGGTATCGATTTCACCAAAATGACGAATAACGGTCATCACCAGTTGATGATGAAAAGCCCGGTCGCGCGGATCTTTCAGGCGCGAGCGTGTCTCGTTCAGGGCGTCTTGCAGGTTTGCCCCGCTCTGGATGACGGACTGTACGGCTTTTAGCGCGGCAAGGCGGGGCGCATCTTTTGAAGATGGTGATTCTGGTGGGGTGTTTTCTGACATTATTGTGTCTTGCCCTACAAAAGGTCAGAATACAAGCGTGAACAACTGCGGGAAATGTTTTAGAATAATCATAACCAATTCAAAAGACGGATAGAAACGATGATTGCAGACACCAATAACAGCCCTCATGAGGAAGATCTCAAAGAAGGCGAAGTTGAGAAACCTGAAGGGGAAGACCTGAAAGCAGAGCCAGCAGCAAAGCCTGATCCGACCCGGTTCGGGGATTGGGAAAAGAATGGTCGATGTATTGATTTCTAGATGTAGTTTTTTACGGGATTTGTAATGGAAAAAGTCAAGGCAGTGATGAGCTGGCTGTTAAAGTCTGAGGCCGATAAACCTGAAGCGGCACAGCATAAGAGCTTCGCACCCAGTGGTACGGACACTGATAATGTGGTATCTATCCTGATTGCTGATCTTGATGGTCCGGAAGGGGCCTCGGCGACATCGCGTATTACGGATATTTTGGTCCGCGTTGAAGGGGCCATGGTCAAGCGCACTGGTCGGACGTTGTCTATCCCAACAAAGGCAAAAACACCTGTTGAAGGGCTTTTGAGCGCGGCGGAGACCGGGCGTGAATGGTTGAAGGCTGAACAGGCCGATATCCTCATTTGGGGTCGTGTGGAGCCAGCCGGAAAGGTGCTTTCATTGCGGTTTTTACCCCTGAATGGTGCGCCGGAAGGCCGCGCCGGGGCCATCGGTGTTGGCGATGAGCTTGATTTACCCCTGCATTATAGCACTGAAGTGGATGATGTGATCGCGGCCGCAACCCTGTGTGCCAGCAGCTCGACTCAGGTGGGGTCGCGAACCACTTTCATCTCCAAACTTAATGAAATAGCCTTACAGGTTGAGCCCCTCGGGGCCATAGAAATCCCCGGTCTGGATCAGGTCCAGTTGGTGGCGGCTCTGCAAGTGATCGCCAATGTGATGTTTACCAATGCACGAGGCAATCTTGAAAGCCAAAAAAGCGCTCTAACGGTCTATTTACGGGCCATTCGCCTGATACCAAAGGATTTGTTTGATGGTGCCCGTCAGGCGTTGTTGTACAGCCAATACGCCGCCGCCCTGCAAGCCGTGGGCGCAAAAAGCAATAACCTGGAATCCTACGAGCAAGCCGTTGAATCCTATAAATCTGCCATTGCTGTGCTTGATATGGCCGTTCATCCCCATGACTGGGCGTTGAGCAATATTCGTCTTGGTCTGGCGTCTTATCATCTGGCACGGCGTTCTGAACAACCAAAAATTATGAACAATGCCATTTTGGCGCTGGAACAGTCCCTTCGGGTGTTTACCAAAGACAGTCATCCAGGGCGTTGGGCCGAGGTTAAAAATCATATCGGTGTCGTTATGACCACCATGGGCGAGTCTCTTTCCAACAATACCTTGCTGGAACGCGCCGTTGCAGCCTTTGATGAAAGCCTCGATATCCGCAAGCGTGAGCAAGTTGTTCTGCTGTGGGCACAAACCACCAATAATCTGGGGGCCGCAGCCTTTGCGCTAGCGAAACGAACCGAAGACATGGCCCTCATGCAGCAAGCAGCCTACGCCTTCGAAGGGGCCATGCAGGTTTATTTGCAAATAGGTCAGGAAAAACGCGCCCATATCATCGGCAAGAATCTCAACCGGACGAAAGAATATCTCTCTGGTGGCTGATACCAAATGATTGATACTTCTGTGGTCCTCATTGTGGTCGCAACTTTTCTTCTCGCTGGATGCGTAAAAGGTGTCATTGGCTTGGGATTGCCCACGGTCAGCCTTGCACTTTTGACCGTATCTGTGGGCTTTCCGGAAGCCATGAACTTGTTATTAGTGCCATCCCTGATCACTAATATCTGGCAGGCGGCAGTTGGCGGCAATGGGCGGGTTATCGTGCGACGGATTTGGCCTTTTCTTGTTATGGCGACAGCCGCAATCTGGCTGGGCTCCCATGTTCTGACACGTGTTGATTTATCGGTGCTTTCCGGGTTATTGGGCCTGCTTTTGGTAATTTATGCGACCGTCAGTATGGCCGGCTACAAAATTACCATCAACGCGCGCCAGGAAGTCTGGGCTGGCCCATTATTTGGCATCATGAATGGCTTTTTGACTGGGATGACAGGATCATTTGTTGTGCCGGGCGTTTTGTATCTTCAAGCCCTGGGCCTTACCCGCGACATGCTTATACAAGCTATGGGAATGCTTTTTACAGCCTCCACACTGGCGTTGGCGTTTGCCTTGCTACAAAGTGAATTGCTAAACACAGATCTCAGCGTGTTGTCCACTGCCGCCCTGATACCAGCATTGATCGGTATGGTCTTTGGTCAACGGATCAGAAAGAAACTCCCCGAAGATACGTTTCGAAGAGTTTTCTTTATCGCCTTGCTCATTCTCGGCATTTACATCATTGCTACCGGGCTATGGTGATGTTTTCATGGATGAATATTGATTTATTGAATAGCCCCAAATCCAGTGGATTGGGTAATCTTATATCTGAAAGCCCGGGTTGTTGATCTTCTTGTTGGTCAAAGGCTCGGTCTATTTGTGATATAAAAACAAAGATGCATTTTTTCTCTCTGGCATAGTCTTTCATATCTTCAATTTGCTTTTGTATCGGTGGTTTGTTTCGTTGTTGATCGAGCAATTGCAAATAATCGATCGCAATTATTGATCCCTTAACAACGGCGTCTCTTGTTTTGCTGATAATATAATCTGATGAAATGCCGTCAGAGAAATCAAATTCCAGCAAAAAATTATTCAAATCGAATGTCTCATCAAGGCCTGTGATCTTTGTGGCAAAATCTTTATAAGTGTATTCCAGTGAAAAAAAGAAACTTCGCCTGCCATCCTTTATTGACTGCAGTAACACTTGTAGTGCCAGGATTGTTTTACCGAGTCCGGGACGGGCGCCGATGAGCAGGAGGTCGCCGGGATACAGGAAGGCCAGAATTTCTTCCGGTGTTTTTGGGGTGTACGTCTTTTTTCTGGATTGTAGAAGACTCCAGGAGTCAAATCCTTCTGCTTTGGCAATTTGATCCAAAGCATCACTCAGTGAGATATCTTTCGAGCGTTTGAGTTTTTTTGCGTTTTGTTTGAGAACAAAGACAGGTGCCGAGAGTTTCATTGAAACCTCCAATTGCGGGCCCTCAAAACATTCCCTTCTTCTGCTTCAAACCCCAATTAAAGGTTTATATTAGCCTGTATCCAACTCGACACTTAAGTGCTTTCCCGGCGAAGGGGGGATGCGCGAGTCCAGCGCTTGATAAGCCTACCTGAGCTGTTTTTAAATTCAAGGCGTTTATTTTAATACTCTGGATTGCAGAGAACAAAAAATGGCCCGGGCGAACAACCCGGGCCATTGTTAAGTTTGATCGTAGGGAGGGTTATGAGAACCACCAGCGCTCAAAGGCTTTTTGGCCATCTTGAGGCCAGGCAGCGGAAAGCTGGCCGTGTTGTACATTGGAACGGGCGGCGAAAACGTAGTTGTTAAACATTGGAATAACAGAACCACCTTCGTTTCGAAGAATTGCCTGCATTTCATAGTAGATTGCACGTCGTTTTGTTTTATCAAGCTCTGCACGTCCTTCGAGCATTAACTTGTTAAATTTTTCGTGCTCCCATGCAGTTTCATTCCAGGCAGCGCCTGAGGCGTACGCTGTCGCAAACATCCAGTCTTCGGTTGGGCGGCCAGACCAATAGCTCATGATCCATGGACTCTTGATCCAATGAGCTGCCCAGTAGCCATCTGCAGGTGAACGCACAACATCGATATTGATGCCTGCCTTTGAAGCCTGTTCTTTATAGAGAATGGCCGCATCAACAGCACCTGAGAAAGCCGCATCGGAAGCAACAAGATTCACAGTGATTGAATCATGGCCTGCTTTTTTAAGGTAGAAATTTGCCTTGTCAGGATCGTAGGTTCGTTGTTCCAGATCATCCGCATGGTATTGGTTGGAGCGTCCGATGGGGTGGTCATTGCCGACAACGCCATGTCCATTAAGAATAGTTTTAAGCAAGACCTCACGGTCAACGCCATGCTTCAAAGCTAATCGCAGATCGTTGTTATCAAAAGGCGCAACATTCGTTAGCATGGGTATTGTATAGTGCGCTGTTCCGCTCGTTTCTTTTACGCTGATGTCCTTATTTTTCTTCATGAATTTTACAGTTTTGAGATCACAGCGATCCATCATATGAATCTCTCCCGTCCCTAAGGCCGTGGTTCGTGCGAGAGTATCAGCGATAGTGAGGATCTCAATTGAGTCGAAATGGGCCCTGTTCTCTTTGTAGAAATTGGGATTTCGTGTAAGGGATGTTGTGACGCCCGGATCAAAATTCTCCAACTTGTAACCACCGGTTCCATTGTAATCTTGCCAATCTACATTTCCCTCACCATCACTTGCCATGATAGCCAAATGGTAATCGCTTACAATATAAGGAAAGTCTGCATTAGAAGAACTGAGTTTGATTGTGACCTCGTTCTTACCGGTAGCCGTAATTTCTTCAATGCCTTCAATGATAGGTTTTGCTGCAGATGCTGAATCCTCGCCTCGATGATAATTGATAGATGCAACAACGTCATTTGCATCCAGAGTTTTACCATTATGGAATTCGACACCATCGCGTAATTTGAATATCCAGGTAGAAGCATCGGGTGTTACTTCCCAACTTTCAGCCAAATCTCCAATAAGTTCGTCTGTGTTACTGACTTCTGTCAGGTGCCCGCGAAACGCCCAAGTTGTAGCAATTGTGTTATCGTTTTCTACTTTTGCCGGGTCTAAATCATCTGTGGTAGACCCATGGCCTGATCCGAAAATAAAATGACCACCCTTTTTTGGGCTGGCGGATTGTGCAACTTGACTGGCTATTGAAGTCGCAATAGGTAGCGATACACCCATAGCGACTGCTCGACCAAGGAATTCGCGTCGTGTGATATGCCCCTTGCGTAAGAGACCGCTGAAATACTCAAACTTCTCCATAGTTTCGACTCCTTCCTGTTCTGGTTTATTAAATATGCTAATGAGTAACGGTTGAATTCGTCCTATACTTGTCAGGGTTCCGAGGGCATCGCGGGGGCCTTGTTAGCTCTTCCAAGAATGCTGTGAAGAAGTACGTTGCAACCGGCCTCGACATCTTCCGGGGTCGCACTTTCTGCTTCGTTATGGCTGAGACCTCCGGCACAAGGAATGAATATCATGGTGGTTGGTGCCGTCAGGCTGATATTGCAGGCATCATGTCCTGCCCCTGAATAAATCTCTTGATGGGAATATCCTAAAGCCTCGGCAGACTCGCGAACCATCCGGATACAATCTTTATCGAAATTTACCGAAGGCCTCTCAAGAATTTTCTCAATTGTAAGTTCGACGCCTTCTGAATGTTTAGCGTTATTGCACTCACTGAGAAACATTTCTCCCATTGCAAGTAACGTTTTATCGTCCGGATGTCGAAGGTCTACGGTAAGTCGGACCACGCCGGGGATCGTGTTTCGGGAGTTTGGCATTATTTCAGCATGACCAACCGTTCCAACGCCATGGGGGGCATGGGCCTTTGCCACCTCGCGGACTGCTTTAATGATATCTGCTGCAGCAACAAGCGCATCCTTGCGGTTTGGCATGGGAGTCGATCCAGAATGTGCGTCCTGACCTGTGATGGACAAGTCATACCATTGTTGCCCTTGGCCCCCGAGAACCACGCCAATTGTACATTCTGAATCTTCGAGAATTGGCCCTTGTTCGATGTGAGCTTCAAAAAAAGCATCCAGTTTTCGGTTCCCGCAGGGCTGTTCCCCC
>JABJOR010000304.1 GCA_018664265.1 Rhodospirillales bacterium | reverse complement strand
TCCGTCATTAAGAGCAATGCCGTAACGGCAGGACTAAGCAACGGTGCACCCCACATCATGGTAAAACCAGCAGGAAGAACCACCAGTAAAGTGACAGGGATAAGCCAATACAAGACGTCAGAGACAACCGCTATATCAGGCATTTCAGGCGATATGGGCAACAGAGCATATATTAAAACAGAAACGACAATCCATATTGAATAAGATCCCGTTAATTCAAATGCTTTCAAACTTTGATTTTTTCGCATGAGAACCGTCGCTACCGCCCACATAAATCCTGCTGCTAGGCCTAGCCAGTCTCCAACATTTTGCGGCGCAGGTATTCCATCCTCAATTCCAAATATGATAAGCATACCCAGCATGCCAATCACAATTGCCACGACTCGAATTGGGGTAATTGTGTCTTTTAAAAATATTCGAGCCAGAATAGCACTCCACACTGGTGTCATATAAAAAAGCACCAGGGCACGAACGACGTCTGTGTATAGAAAGCTCAATGAATAGATAAACAAAGTGAAACCAAGGACGAGCCCCACCAGCTGAAGCCGCCATCCACCAGATTTAACATAATTCCACCGCCATAGTATGACAGGAATAACAATTAGCATTGGAATGGTATAGAATAGCACAAGTGACCAAGATTGACCGACACCAATCTCATTAAGCGCACGAAGTGGCATCCACAATAAACCCCACATCATCCCAGCTATGGCACATGACAGTTTGGCCATATTTTCCTTACGCTGAGAGATTGGCGTTATAAGAGGCATTATTTAAACCTTGTTACGAGAAACGATCAAGATTGTGAGTATCACTCCTGAGCTTTACCTACCAGAAATGTTTTACTCGTGGGCAAATGTTCTGTTTATATTGCAATTAGAAATTTTAAAATCTTTTGAAAGCAAAAAATGAACAATCCCTCTCCTGAAAATACTCCTGAAACAGAATGGCACTGTGGGATTTCCAGAAATAAGATACACCAAGGGTACTTTCTATCCGGGTTCTTGACTTTAGGGGGCATCAGTTCTCTGACTCTGCTTCAACAAGCATCTCCTGATGCAACCATGTATGGGCTTATATTGTTAGCTGGAGCATGCCTTATTGGCTCCATGACCTATCGTACTGACAAAAGTTCTGGATCATTACTAATTCTCAACCCTGATGGACTCTGGTTTAAGGATTGGAATGGCCCGGTCATAAGCTGGAAACATATTGTAGGTGCTGAAACAGGCGGAACAAAAATTAAGGCCTCAGTACGCATAACCATTACTGATTCTGAAGCTGTATGTTCATTGCTTGATGCTGGCCAGCGTCCTGCATTTGAGAAAAATCCCCTGATCAGATTACCTGTTTTGAGAATTCCTGCTGGCAGCCTTGAAACTCCACTCAATGAAATTTCGGATAAGATCAATGCATTCATCAAAAAAAATAATGCATAATAATACAATTCAAAGCTGGAAATTTTGCAAGTTAGTTGCCACATTCCTTCTGTAGGAAAGATTACTTGGTATAAATATTATTTTTAGCTGAATTAACGGTATAATTGACACATGACAGACATGATTGATCCTTTCGGGCGGCACGTAACATATTTACGCGTTTCGGTAACGGATCGCTGTGATTACCGCTGTGTCTATTGCATGTCTGAAAATATGACATTTTTGCCCAAGAAAGATCTTCTCAGCCTGGAAGAACTGGACAGGTTATGTACAACCTTTATCCATAAAGGCGTAAAGAAGATCAGACTGACAGGCGGCGAGCCTCTCGTACGTCGGGGCATTATGAACTTGATTGGCGATTTATCACGTCATCTCGATAGTGGGCATCTGGAAGAACTGACACTAACCACAAACGGCAGCCAACTGGAGCATCATGCAAAAGAGCTGGCCTCTTGTGGCGTCAAGCGTATCAATGTTTCACTGGATACTCTGGAGCCAGAAGCGTTTCGAAAGTTGACCCGCCGTGGCGACCTGGCAAAGGTACTTGATGGAGTAGAAGCTGCCAGTGCTGCTGGTATCCACATCAAAATCAATATGGTTGCCCTGCGCGGATTTAATGAGCACTGCATTAATGACATGATTTCCTGGTGTGGAGAACGTGGCTACGACATGACGATGATAGAAACCATGCCTATGGGTGAGATGGACTTCCATCGTGGAGATCAATACATGCCATTAAGCGAAATCCGAGAAAGCATTGATAGAGACTGGACCCTGAGCGATATACCACTTCGCACTGGCGGACCTGCACGGTATTGCGAAATTGCCGAAACCGGAGGCAGAATTGGGTTCATTACACCCCTCACGCATAATTTTTGTGAAAGCTGTAACCGTGTCAGATTAACCTGCACAGGCACGCTTTATATGTGTTTAGGACAGGATGATGCTACTGATTTACGTGCTCCATTGCGAGCTAGCGAAGGCAATGAAATGCTAGAGACAGCCATTGATGAAGCCATCACCCGTAAACCAAAAGGGCATGACTTTATCATTGATCGCGAAAACGGTGGTCCGGGCGTCATGCGCCATATGAGTGTAACGGGTGGATAAAGAGCAACATCCTCTATCTAATTGATAGGAGCACTTAAAAAACTCTCCCTTACTTTGAATCCTATACTGGTGTAAAAGGCATAGTTCACTGTAGTGTGTTTCTACACATTTTAGTTGCCCGTCAGTCGGAGAGTTTTATGAGCTACAACACCATTGGATTTGTTGCCGCACATTATCCAGAAGCCCAGCAGGCTTTGGTGTTAATGACACATCGCTATGGCAACCATCCTATCGAGGATGCGGATGTCGTCGTATGCCTTGGCGGTGATGGATATATGTTACGAACCCTCCATGCAGCAATGGATCGTGGAGTTCCCGTTTACGGAATGAATAGAGGCTCAGTAGGGTTCTTGATGAACACCTTCAATCAGGACGATTTACCTGAACGGTTGGAAAATTCTGAAGCCGCTATCCTTCATCCATTGCATATGGAAGCTCATGATCTGGAAGGCAACATTCATACGGCCCTAGCCATTAACGAAGTCTCCCTTCTGCGCGAGACGCGATTAGCAGCAAAAATCAGCATTTCAATTGATGGTAAAGAGCGCATGGAAGAAATGATATGTGATGGAGTGTTAGTATCAACCCCTGCAGGGTCAACAGCCTACAACGCCTCTGCACATGGACCGATCATGCCTATTGGATCAGAACTGTTGGCCTTGACTGCGATCAGTGCCTACCGACCCAGCCGTTGGCGCGGCGCCTTATTGCCCCGTGAAGCCATAGTAACCATCGGTGTCCGTAAGCCGCAGGAACGCAGAGTCAGCGCAACAGCCGATTACACAGAAGTCCGAAACATTGAAAAAGTAATTATTCGGGAAGATAAAGAAGCAACGACAACTTTATTATTCGACCCTGAGCACAACCTGAATGAGCGTATCATCAAGGAACAGTTCTTGCTGTAACTCCTAATGGCAATCCAGACAAATATCACGTTTCGCCTCGCAGTCACCATTTCAATAGGGGCTATCGGTGGCTGGATTATGAGTCTGGCTCATATTCCGCTTGCTTGGATGCTTGGGGCGATGATAGCCACATCTATCGTTGCACTTTCCGGTGGAAATCTTTTAATCCCTATGAAATTACGTGCCGTCATGCTGGCAGTATTGGGCGTCATGTTGGGAAGCAGCTTCACTCCAGCTGTTGTTGAGCGTCTGGGTGATTGGGTGAACACCCTTTCTGCTATGACCATTTTTGCTTTTTGTGTTCCAGCGATAGGATATTTCGGATTAAAAAAATTCTTCCTATTTGACCGCCCAACAGCTTTTTTCTCTGCTGTCCCCGGAGGCCTCACCAATATGGTCATAACAGGAGGAGCAATGGGAGGGGATGACAGAACGATAGCCCTGATACATTCGATTCGAATCATGCTAACCGTTTTGATCATTCCTCTTTGGTTTCGAATTATGGAAGGAACAACGTCTATAAATGCATCAGACATTTCAGCCACACTCATAGACCTTGGTGTGAAAGATGTATTTATTCTGAGCTTCGTCGGTGTTGCAGGGTTCTTTACAGCAAAAATTTTACGCATCCCTGCCTATCCTCTTGTTGGCCCCATGATTGCGAGTGCAGCCATTCACCTAGCGGGCATGACATCAGCAAAACCACCTATAGAGCTTGTTAACTTAGCCCAGATTGTTGTCGGCTCATCCATAGGCTGCCGGTTTATTGGAACGTCTATCCGGAAAGTTCCTAGAACCTTGATTTGTGGCATTTTGACAGGATTATTCATGCTTGGAGCTGCTGCACTGGCAGCATTTCTTCTAGCACCCTATACAGATGCTTCTTTTACAGCATTATGGTTGGCTTTCGCTCCCGGAGGATTACCGGAAATGGCTTTGATGAGCATCGCCCTCGGCGTCGACCCCGCGTTTGTATCCAGCCACCATCTCTACCGTGTACTGTTGCTTGTTATTCTTGCCCCGATTTTCTACACGTTTCTGGAACACTGGGTAAAAAGGAAATCATCGGTGGTCAATTCCGACGACCTCACTGATTGAAGAGAACCCATCTACACGCAAGCGTTCGCCAAGCCCACGAACGATCTCGTTGACCAATCCAGGCCCTTCATAGACTAATGCGCTGTAAAGCTGCACAAGACTTGCCCCAGCACGAATTTTTTTATAGGCCGTTTCTGCATTTGATATGCCACCAACACCTATTATCGGCACCTTGCCTTCGCACAACTTGTACATGTCACCAAGAACACGTGTTGAGCTATCAAACAATGGCTTACCGCTTAATCCACCAGCTTCACCCTTTGCTGTGCTTTGCAGACTATCGGGGCGTTCAATTGTCGTATTTGTTGCTATTACCCCGTCCACGCCTTGAGACTGAACAACAGCAGCAATATCAACCTTGTCTTCATCACTTAAATCCGGAGCAATCTTCAGCAATAATGGGGGCGTATTTTCGGGAACAGCTTCATCAAGAGTTCTCCGGACGATGCCGAGTAGTTCTTCTAAAGGTTCTCGTCCTTGCAAGGCACGCAGCCCCGGCGTATTGGGGGAAGAAACATTGACGACCATATAGGACGCATAGGGTGCGAGCAGACGAATACCTTTGGCATAATCTGATGCTGCATCCTCTACTTCCTTGTTCTTACCCAAATTAACACCTACAATTCCCGGCTTTTCTTTTCGCAAAGCAAGAAGATGTTTCGCAGCCTCAGCACCTTTATTGTTAAATCCCATGCGATTAATAACCGCCCGCTCAGCAGGAAGCCTGAATAGTCTTGGCTTGGGATTTCCGGGTTGTGCACGGGGGGTAATAGAGCCAACTTCTACGAATCCAAAGCCTTGCGCCAGCATTGCGTCGGGAACTTCTGCATCTTTGTCAAAACCGGCAGCCAACCCAACAGGATTAGGGAAATCCAATCCCCACAATCGAATACCCAACATAGGGTCATGCTTTACAGGACAGGCAGGAACAATTCCACAGTGCAGTGCTCGCAGTGCCATTGCATGCGCAATTTCAGGGTCAAGGCATCGCAATATAGGGCCGATTAAATTGAAAATTCCAGACATTGGAAATACCGTTAATGTTGAAATGTAAGAGCAGATAACCAGACTTTAGTTATGAACAAGTCCCTATGCCAGCCCTTATAAACACATAGATATTCTTCAATATTTATCTAATTTAAAATTTTCTTAAAATAATTATCATAATGAGAATTAATTAGAGAAAATCTTGCATACCATGCTATTCTGTA
>JABJOR010000303.1 GCA_018664265.1 Rhodospirillales bacterium | reverse complement strand
GGATAGCGGGCGACTGGAACACCGTCTTGCTCGACCATTTCCATGTTGACCCGATTAGCGTCCTCGTCATCACTTTCTTCTTGTTCTTCGCGCTCTTGATCTGGCGGCGTATCATCGTTTTCTTCTTGTTGTTCAATGCGGATCGAATCAAATAATTGTTCGGCTTCAGCGAACTCTGGGGAGTCCTCATCGTCAAAATCCCAAAGCCCCATATTGTCATCACGGTAGGGCGGTTCGACAATGTATGTTTTAGCATTGAACTGAACACGCATTTGACCTAGGTCATTACCGATCAAATTTCCAATCTCACGGCTTATTGCGGGATTTTCCCAATCATCTTGGCGATCATAAAACATTTTTCGAGCACGCTGTATCCATCCATTTACATCATGGAACTCTGGATCGAGCAGGGTCCTGGAAAGTCGTGCCATCAAACTTGGCGCATTCATTGATTCCGTTGCCTGGGCAATATGAAATTGCAACCAGAGTCGGCGGAGTCCGGGAAACTCGCGCATAGCCAATTGTTCGACGCGGGCATCCTCAATCAGCGAAACGAGACAAACCTGCAGAGGTCTAAGTTCTTTAACCGGGAAACGGTCCCCAGAAAACATCATGTGCGCACCAATGTGGGCGAGGCTCGCACGGTAAAGATCAGCAGCTTGGCCGCTGGGATATCCGGGGAATGATGACGGAATTCTGATCACGCCCTGACTGAATCCTGCCCGGCGGCGCGCATATTCTGGTGCATTGGCTGGAGGCTCGCGCATGGGCACGCGTACTTTCCAAAGGGCCATGAGGAAAGCTTTTAGTTCGCTATCGATATCAGTGTAGACAAGGGATCCTGATTCGTGGTCCAACCACCGCGACGCTTCCGCATCCTCAAATTTAAAGAAGTTCAGTCTGCTTTCGCTATCAGTTCCGGCAGCGCGTACACCTGCCAATATCCATGCTTCCAGCTGCGTTACGTTCAAACGTGACAGAAGGGTATCCATTTTTGATAAAACAGGCTCGACAGATTCCGGTGCTAACTCAGCCAATCGCTCCATCAAGTTCATCCATGAACGGAACCTGCCTTCATCACCTTCAAGGCGATTGGCTGCCTTTATGGCAGTAGCGGGCATCCATTCAGCGGCACGTCGTCCGGACTTGATTGCGATAGAGGATATGACATCAGCAAGGGCTATTGCACGATCTGCTCCAACCATATTGGCCAGATTTGGAGAATTTCGCTCATAGGCATCCACCACTGCTGAACCGTAACCAGCACCTTCCAACTTTCGACAAGCACGCTGCCAACGGGCCATGTCCGTATCATCAAACACGAGCTTTGCCTGCTCAGTGACCTTCAAGGTTTCCGCAATTTCACCTTCGGTTGCATCAGCACCGGAAACAACTTTCAGAAAGTTTTTTTTATTAGAGACGCTCATGACATTTACTTATCAAGCACACGCCGAAATGGCAGAACTCAAGGCACTTCGAATATCAGGGTCATCGGTGATGGGCAGAACCAGCGCGATTTCACAGGCCTCACCTAGCGGTACTCCACGATTGATGAGCTGACCAACGTGAATGAGCATGCGGGTTGATGCTCCTTCTTCCAGACCGTGGCCGCGTAGGTTGCGTGAACGTTCGGCAATTTGCACCAATTTGCTGGCGATAGAGCTTTCAACACCTGATTCATGGCTGACGATGTTGGCCTCAAGTTCAGCCGATGGGTAGTTGAAGTCGATGGCACCAAAGCGCTGCTTGGTAGATTCCTTCAAATCTTTGAGTACGCTTTGGTATCCCGGATTATAAGAAATAACGACTTGGAAATCTGGATGGGCTTTAACGACTTCGTTTTTCTTTTCCAAGGGAAGAATACGCCGGTCATCAGTCAGGGAGTGGATGACAACCGTCGTGTCCTGACGGGCCTCGACGATTTCATCAAGATAACAAATGCCGCCATAGCGCACGGCCAAAGTAAGTGGTCCATCGTGCCAGACAGTCCCATCTGCATCGAGCAAATACCGACCGACCAGATCTGATGCCGTCATATCTTCGTGGCATGAAACTGTGATAAGAGGTTTTTTCAGGCGACAGGCCATGTGTTCAACAAAGCGAGTCTTGCCGCAACCCGTGGGGCCTTTCAGCATGATAGGCATCCGATCTGCGTATGCAGCTTCAAAATGTGTGATTTCCTTGCCAGTGCTCTGATAATAAGGCTCTTCAGTAATCAAATAATCTTTCAAAGGCATAGCAAGAATCATCTTTCAATATTGTATCTGAAATTATTGGTAAGCAGACAAAGGCATTGGGAAGCAGTGTGCAAAGACCCCGCTTCCCATTCCACTAAAGTCTTTAACGGTGTGAGCCGGTTTTTTCGTTTGGAATGCCTTCGATAGGATTCTCTTCTGTGCCCACGGTTTCGCGTGTAAAGGACTCGACCATTTCACGAGTACCCTCTGGATCTGTAATCCATTTTTTGTAAAAATCAAATGGGCATTCAGCGACACCCTTATCTCCGTCACCAGAGTTGATCATGCCGGTATAGCCACGGTGCAATAACTTGAACAAGTGGTTCGTCGACTGAGCATTCTTTCGGGCATCACGAATCGCCGATACAGACATTTGTGCGTACTGAATAGCATCTACATCTTCAGCACATGAGCCGAGTACACGGCCATCGAAGCCAATCAGGGCGGAATAACCAAAGTACGAATAAACACCGTCGTTACCGGTAGCGTTGGCAACGGCGACATAGGAATTGTTTGTCCATGCCATAGCTTTTGCCATGGTGATTTGTTGTTCTTTAGCGGGATACATGTAGCCTTGGCAACGAACGATGAGCTCGGCACCCTTCATTGCGCAATCGCGCCAGATTTCAGGATAGTTACCATCATCACAAATGATGAGGCTGACTTTCATACCCTTAGGGCCCTCAGATACGTAAGTGCAGTTTCCTGGATACCAACCTTCAATGGGCACCCAAGGCATGATTTTGCGATATTTTTGAACGATTTCGCCCTTGTCATTCATCAAAATTAACGTGTTGTAGGGTGCTTTGTTTGGATGATCTTCGTGACGTTCACCAGTCAGCGAGAATACGCCCCAGACTTTTGCTTTTCTACAAACGTCTGCAAAAATCTCTGTTTCTTCACCAGGGACTTGCGATGCAGTTTCATACATTTCTTTTTCGTCGTACATGATTCCGTGAGTGCTATATTCGGGGAAAATCACAAGGTCCATGCCCGGCAACCCGACTTTCATGCCTTCGATCATGTCCGCTATTTTGTGACAATTATCGAGAACTTCCGCCCTGGTATGCAGTCGTGGCATTTTATAGTTTACGACAGCAACGCCAACGGTATCATTGCTACTACCTATATCACCGTGGTACATGGTGCTTACTCCTCACTGTTTATGAATTTTCATGGTTTTTGGATTTGAAATTCCAGCCCATGAAAGAACGTTGAGACAAAAAAAGCCCAACACAACCGTTTATCACGGTACATGCCAGGCTACATTGCCAACCTATTTCACGGCATCATTGCCGCTCTCATGGGCATTCTACGGAGTGCCCTCAGTGAGAAAAAGCTAAATCAATATTTGTTCTGAGTCAAATTTACTGTGCGAAGATCCGTTGGCACCCGCAAGTTATTCTAAAAGAGCAGACATATGAAAAAAATACACATTGATCAAATACGGCAATTTGGAGAATTATTTACCTGTTAATCAAGATTGCGTTTTTGGGCGACTGGACCTAAAGGCATTTTTCTGATACGCAGAAAATAACCACAGCATTACAGCTGCTAGCAAAAGAACAAGGATGTTCTGCTTGAAATTGTAACAATGAGTTCCTCGCAAATAATTTTTATGTAAAACTTTTGGGTGCTCTCAGGGCTTTGGCCGGGGAGCAGAATATGTAAGGTGAAAAAAATGGACGGCTGGAAAGTCGGAGTGCTGCATTCACAAACGGGCTGCCTCGCTTTAGCGGAACGCGGACCGCTGAATGGCACATTAATGGCAATTGAAGAAATTAATGCTGCTGGCGGTGTCGCTGGTCGCCTTATTGAACCTGTTGTTCTGGATACGGAATCTGATGAAAACAAATCGGCAGAACTGGTTCATAAATTAATTAAAGAAGAATCAATAAATGTCGTCTTCGGTGGTTACACATCAGCAAGCCGTAAGGCAATGCTCCCTGTAATTGAGAAGAGTGACAGTTTATTGTTCTATCCAATTTTTTATGAAGGATTTGAGCTGTCCGATAATGTTTTCTATACCGGAGCCTGCCCAAATCAGTATAGTGTACCTTTGAGCGAGTACCTGTTTGAGAATTATGGAAACCGGTTTTATCTAATAGGATCTAATTATGTTTTTCCACGCGAATCAAATCGTATCCTGCGTGATCTAGCCGTTCAAAACGGCGGCACAATCATTGCTGAAAAATATGTGCCCTTGGAGGCAACAAAGGATGTTTTTAAACCTATCATTCAGGATATTGCGAAATTAAAACCAGATGTCGTGATATCAACAATCGTCGGGGATGGTATCATGGATCTTTACTCTGCTTTCCAGGATGCCGGAATATCGTCGGATGAAATTCCGATTGCCAGCATGGTTACATCTGAGGTTGAAATTGAAAAAATGGGTCACGCGGCGGCAGCTGGTCATATCGTGGCCGCCAGCTATTTTGATACAATTGATTCCCCAGAGAATGCAAAATTCGTTAGTAATTATAAAAGTAAATTTGGTCAAAATATGCGCACGAACATGTGTGTTGAATCAGCATACTGTCAGGTACATCTATTTGCCCATGCTCTGAACATAACACAAAGCATCGATACAAAAGCATTGCGCGCAGCAGTGCTGGGGGCACAGTTTAATGCGCCTCAGGGACGAATTCGAATGGATGTGGAAAATCACCATACTCACTTATGGTCCAGAATCGGACAGATAGAGAAGAATGGTAATATTCAAATTGTTGCCGAGACAAAAGGCGCTATAGAACCAGACCCATACATGATTCATCATGCTGCAGAAAGGTGGCAACCTTCTCTTATATCAGGTGTGGCAAAATGACCACTCAAAAGCATCAGCGAAATGAAAGCATGCAACTTTCGTCACTGGTGCGAAACCTAAAATCAGTTCGCGTGTTGCTCATTCAACCCCGTGATGAAGAAAGTGAAAATCTATATCGACACCTCACGCGAATAGGTTGTCGCGTACAGACGTCCTGGCCACCACCCGAAATTAACGATGCAGATTTTGATGTCGTTTGCGTTGCATTGCGCCCGATCATGGAGCGTGAGGCCAGTCTTGTTTGGGACTCCAGCAAACCACCAGCAGCTTTGGTTGCGGTGATCGATTACGAAAACCCTGTCATTGTTCAGGCCGCTGTTGAGCTTAATGCCCACGCGGTTATTGGCCTGCCGTTGCGTAATTTTGGAACACTTGCCAACTTGTTTATTGCATTAAAAAACTTTCGAAACGACAAAGACCAGCGTGATCAGATTGAAAAACTAAAACGTCGTTTATCGGGAATGCGCGCGGTTTCTAACGCAAAAGAAATCCTTATGAAAAATAAAGGAGTTTCCGAAAGCAAGGCCTATTCAATGATCCGCGATCAGGCCATGAATAAACGAATGAGTGTTCAGGATGTTGCGTTGGCAATCATAAATGCAAACGAAATTTTTCAATAAAATTTAAAATAAATTGCACTTTGAGATAATTGCCCCCTTTACACACGAAAATGTTTGGAGTACGGTTTTTCTGCAAGTCGGGCTGATGCCTTGGACAAGCGAAGGAAAAACAGGGATATTCTGGCTAATTCATTATATACGGTCAGTTCAATAAAACTTCATATCCCATTTAAGTTGTAATATATCTGGCGCAATGATGCGCCATGCTGGCAAAGAAGCCTACGTGATCTCAATAGATGTGCGTGGGCTTCTTTTTGTTTGATTCCACTCAAATCTTAAATCAACAAGAAGATAATGCTCAAATGCAGATATCGAATAATTATGCAGGTTTTATAGTTTGCAATAACAATCGTAACAGGGAGTTACATAATGACTAAGAAATTTGATCGTAGGAAGTTTTTACAAAGTACAATGATGGTTGGTGCTGGAACTGTAGCAGGTTTTCCGCACATATGGAGTAAAAGTGCCGGACTTGCAATGGCCGCATCATCTGAGATTGAAGTTGGTGTATTGTTCTCGTTGACTGGTGGTCTTTCGATCGTCGAAAAATCATTATCTGATGCCACTCTGATGGCGATAGCTGAAATCAATGCTGCAGGTGGTGTTTTAGGCAAGCAGATCAAGCCTATTGTCGAAGATGGCGCTTCAGATCCAAAAACTTACAATGAAAAAGCAAGCAAGCTCGTCTTGCGTGATCGTGTACCAACCACGTTTGGTGGTTACACGTCAGCAAGCCGTAAAGCCGTTCTTCCAGTATATGAAAAACGTAAGAACGTTTTTTTCTACCCGACTTTTTATGAAGGTTATGAATGCTCCAAGAATGTTGTTTACGCTGGTGGCGGTGTGCCAAACCAACAGCTCGACAACTTTATTCCTTGGATTATTAAGACCCTTGGCAAAAAGAAATTCTTCATCGTCGGATCCAACTATGTGTATCCACGCGAAATGGCCAAAGTTACCAAAATTCTGGTTGAGCAAAATGGTGCTGAATGGGTAGCCGATGAATATC
>JABJOR010000302.1 GCA_018664265.1 Rhodospirillales bacterium | reverse complement strand
TTTATTACGGTGCCATGTATGGGGGCGCAATTAGCTCTATCATGTTAGGAATACCGGGGGCATCCACAGCGGTGGCAACAACCTTTGACGGGCGACCCATGGCCCTTAAAGGCGAAGCCGACAAGGCTCTGGTGGCCGCCGCTGTTGCCTCGTTTGCCGGGGGAACCATTTCAATTGTTCTGTTTACCATGTTTGCCCCTTTGCTGGCTGGTTGGGCTTTGGCCTTTGGTGATCATGAACTATTTGCCCTGATGATGGTGGCTTTTGCGACGTTTGTCGGGCTGTCGGGCGATGACATTCCTAAGACGCTTTTTTCAATCTGCATCGGACTGGTTCTCAGCTCCGTCGGACTGGATATTATGAGCGGCGAACCCCGCCTGGTATTTGGTGACATTATCGGTTTCATGCATGGTATCAACTTCCTGGTACTGGCCATTGGTATTTACGGGATCGCCGAAATGCTGTGGACCATTGAAACCAGTCGTGGCGAACTGACCATGTCCAAAGCCGAGATCACCGTCGAACGTGTGGTCAATAACCTCAAGGAATTGTTGACCACGTGGCCGACAGCTTTAATGGCATCACTGGTCGGCTTCTTCGTTGGTATTCTCCCCGCTGCGGGTGCAACACCAGGCGCGCTTATGTCTTATGGTTTTGCCAAGACATATTCCAAAACACCGGATGAATTTGGCAAGGGTAAGGTCGATGGCGTGGTTGCACCCGAAGCAGCCAACAATGCAGCTTCTACCGGCGCCATGCTGCCGATGTTGACACTGGGCATTCCCGGTTCCCCCACCACGGCGATTTTGTTGGGCGGTATGGTTATCTGGGGACTGGTTCCCGGTCCCATGTTGTTTATTGAACAAAAGGAATTTGTCTGGGGCCTGATCGCCAGTCTCTACGCGGCAAACCTGTTTGGCGTAATCATCAATGTTGCTTTCATCCCACTGTTTCTGTGGGTACTGAAAATGCCTTTCACCATTCTGGCACCGATCATTTTTGTGCTGTGCCTGATTGGTGGCTACGCCCCCACACAATCCATGCATGATGTTTGGTTGATGTTGATATTCGGTGTGGTCGGATATTTGCTGCGCAAACTGGACTATCCCATGGCTCCGGCTGTGTTGGCAATTGTGCTTGGCCCTCTGGCAGAACCCGCCATGCGCCAATCCCTGTTAATTTCCAATGGCGATGTCTCCTCATTCTTCACTCGGCCTATCTCAGGAACGTTTATGGCAATTTCCATATTCCTGATTTTGATGCCGATCTTTCAGGTGATACGCCGTAAAATGAAAGAAAAGACCGCAGAATAAAAGTCTCTGCCAATTGTAAAATTGTTATATTTTTAGAAGGACGTTTCCCCAATGGCTGATACAGCAACAGACACCCTGGCTAAAAAAGACACTTCAGGCAATATGATTTCCGGTGGCCGACTGGTTGCCAAGGCTTTGAAAAACGAAGGTGTCGACACAATTTTCACCCTCTGCGGTGGACATATTATTGATATTTATGATGGTTGTCTGGAAGAAGATATCCGGATTGTTGATTTTCGCCATGAACAGGTAGCAGCCCATGCGGCTGACGGCTATGCCCGCCAGACTGGCAAGCTTGGCTGTGTTGTCACGACGGCTGGCCCCGGTTGCACCAATGCTGTAACCGGTGTGGCAACAGCGTTTCGTTCAGAAAGCCCAATCATCCATATCGGTGGGCAGGGGGCTTTGACCCAGCACAAGATGGGCTCGCTACAAGATCTTCCTCATGTAGACATGATGACACCGATCACCAAGTTTGCAGCCGGAGTACGCTCGACCGAACGGATTGCTGACATGGTTTCCATGGCTGCCCGTGAAGCGTTTAACGGGGCATACGGTCCATCGTACCTGGAAATTCCACGCGATGTTCTTGATCGCGAAGTAGAAATGGATAAGGCCGTTATCCCGGAACCTGGTTCTTATCGTGCTTCGGTAAAATCTATTGGTGATCCATCGGATATTGAAAAGCTGGCGGAAATTCTGGTCAAAGCCGAACGTCCGGCCATGTTGTGCGGCTCACAAGTCTGGATGTCGCGCGGTCATGAAGATGCCATTGCTCTGGCACGGACATTGAATGTGCCCATGTACACCAATGG
>JABJOR010000301.1 GCA_018664265.1 Rhodospirillales bacterium | reverse complement strand
TTAGAAGCCTTGATACTGGGCTTGCCAACATTAAACATGCGGCTGGTATCACCGAACCATCCATCAAGAATGACTGTCACATCAATGTTCATTGCGTCGCCATTTTTCAGACGCTTATCACCGGGAATGCCGTGACACACAACATGGTTGATCGATGTGCAAATCGATTTTGGGAAACCACGATAGTTGAGTGGGGCAGGAACAGCGTTGTGGTCAACAATAAAATTGTGACACAGGGTATCCAACTCCAACGTTGTAACACCGGGTTTCACAAACGGCGTTACATAGTCAAGTGTTTCCGCCGCTAGTCGACCTGCTTTGCGCATGCCTTCAAAGTCAGCGGCAGTATGAATTTTGATGCCGCTGGTTCTCTTTTCTGCAGCGCTTTCAACCTTCGTATTCATTTGGGTGTCATGTTCTTTCATAAGGCTACTCTAATCGGATAAGGACGCTTAGTCAGCTATTATCTTGATGGGCCGGACGACTTTGATTTCTTCCGGGCTCAAGGTGCAAGCGTAACACAAAGCTTCTACCCCTGCTTTTTTAGCTGCGTCAAGGGCCTCTCCATAAACCGGATCAATGTCTCGGGCAACAATAAAGCTATCAGCATCTTCCCGCTGGACCAGATATACCATGACCGCGCGATGGCCTTCGGCGACCATATCAGACAATTCTGCCAAGTGTTTGGTGCCGCGACTGGTGACGCTGTCTGGAAATTCTGCTGGCGCGCCTTTTGTTAAGTCTCGACGCAGAGTTACATTCTTGACCTCAACATAACACTTCGGCTTCTTGTCATCTTCGAGCAGGATGTCGATGCGAGAATTCTTGCCGTATTTCACTTCGTTACGAAGGGTTGCGTATCCGGACAACTCTGAAATGGTGCCATCTTCAATGGCATGTGAAACCATCTTGTTGGGTAATGCCGTATTTATACCGACAAGTGTTTCGCCAATGCGGATCAATTCCCAGGTAAACTTGAGTTTACGATCTGGATTACTGGCAGGCGATATCCAGACTTCGGCACCGGGTTCATTGACGCTGAGCATGGAGCCGGAATTTGCACAATGTGCAATGACGACGCTGCCATCACTCAGTTCAACATCAGCCATGAAGCGTTTATAACGCTTGATGAGTGTGCCTTTGATCAGGGGAGTTTGAAATTTCATAGTTGGAATTTAGTGATTCTAAGGTCGCCTGACAAGAGTGCTTCTTTATAAAACATCGGTTAAAGATTGCTGTGCAGTCCCTGGGCGTAGCGGCTTTGGTTGGTCCGGTGCCGGAGCCCAGCCACTAAGATTGAGAATTTGGAAGGTCGCGGGCACACGGCCTTCATCATCGGTGAACCTGTCACGGTAGAGCTGCATGGCGTGCATGATCGTTTCCCGCCGCATGACGGTCTTGCGCTTTTCAAACACGGCGTTGGTTTCCCCCATCCCGCGTAAATCATAGAGCAGTTTGAGCGGATCACTGTAGTGGACTGTAATGGTCTCACTGTCGAGAACGGGAAGAGCGAAACCTGCGCGTTGCATTAAGCTGCCGATATCCCGGATGTCGGCAAAGGGGGATACTCGGGGGCTGATACCGCCTTCAATGGCAATTTCTGCGTCCATAAGGACGCTGCGTAGCTCAAACAGGGTTTCACCGCCAAACATAGTTGCCAGAAGCAATCCATCCGGTTTAAGTGTTTGTCTGATTTGCACCAATGCCCCTGGCAGATCGTTGACCCAGTGCAGACACAAATTGCTGAGAACCAGATGAAAGCTTGTATCAGCAAAGGGCAGAATTTCTTCATCCGCAACACAGATGGTGCCTTTGTGTTGTTGTGCCATGGGTTCAGACAATTCACAGGCGAACAGATGCTCGATCCCACCTCGCCCGGCTATTAATTCGGCAAGTATGCCTGAACGGGCTCCTATATCCAGTGCTACGGGGAATTTTCGAACAGTATCATCAAGTCTTTCCAGCAACCGTTCACCGACTTCTCGTAAGAGAAAATCGTGCTCAGAAATCTTGCTTGATGCCCGGTCACGGTGCTGACGCACAATAGAACGGTTGAATACGGTCATAGAGTCAAACATTCTGTCTTTATAACAAAGGGCAGGGGAATGATAAAACCCATCAATCCATATAAATTGGTAAAAACTTCACCGGATAAATCACTGTTGTCACGGACCAACAATCGTATTGTGCCCCCTGTTGCTAGGGCATTTTTAGGTCGAATGCGTGATTTGGTCTTGCCGCCACAGTGTCAGGGGTGTTCCTGCGTGGTTGAAACTCCGGATACTCTGTGTGCGAAATGCTGGTCTGCATTATCCCTGATTGGCCCCGCCGTGTGTCATAATTGTGGTGTCCCCTTTCCCTATGATCAATACGCTCCTTTATGTGCTCCTTGCGCAGGCCACACCCCGCCTTTTGGCAGGGCGCGCGCGGCTGTGGTTTATGACGAGGGATGTCGTGCCATGATTTTAGGGTTTAAATATTCCGACAGAACGGAAGCCGCAGCGTTATTTGCTCGTTTGATGATAACGGCTTTTGTCAATTTGATTGATGATGCGGATGTCCTGATCCCAGTTCCATTAGATAGAAAGCGATTGTTTCATCGACGCTATAATCAGGCAGCTCTTCTTGCACAGGCTATCAATAAGCAGCATGGAGTGCGTGTTCTTCCCGACGCTATGGAGCGGATCAAGCCAACGCCGGGGCAAGGCACATTGCTTGGAAAGATACAGGGTAAGAAGAACAAGATTAGCGCGGCAGAACGCCGCCGCAGTGTTCAGGGCGCTTTTCGTGTGCGCGATGATTATGTGGATCAATTGGCAGGCCGAAGGGTGTTGGTTATTGATGACGTTTATACAACGGGGGCCACAGCTTGGGCTATGGCGCGTGTGCTTAACCGTGCCGGAGTAGAAGCAGTAGATGTGTTGACCTTTGCACGGGTGGTGCGGAATTAATCAGGCAAATAATTAATCTTTATTCCGAGGTTCGCTTCCATCAAGGAGAGCGGCAGTATACCTGAGTGCATCCATGCGCGTTTCGAAACTGTGCTCAGCAGGGATTACTTTGGTGACGCCCAAGAGTTCAAGTGTCTTTTTCACGTTTGCTTTGATGCCTATAAGGATAACTTCCAACCCCAGTTCTGTTGCCGATACCATGATCTCTTCAATGGCCATTGAAGCGCTGGTATCAACAAACGTTACATCAGACAAATCAATGACCAGCACCTTGAAATCGGATGTGACGGCTATTTGTTTGGTAAGTCCTTTAGCGGCGCCGAAATTCATAGGCCCCGAAATATGGCAGATCATAATCTCATCCGCGTGGTCGTTGAGAATGGATTGCTCTTGTGCAGTATAAGGTAGTCCATCCGCTCCGGTGCGAACATTTTCTAATTGCAGGTCTGACATGCGCTTTACGAATAACAAGCTGGCCGCAACAATCCCGACACTAACGGCAACAATCAAATCCACAACAACCGTTAATCCGAGGACAACCATCATAATGATAACCCCTGCTTTTGGGGCGCGGGGAATACGTTTTAGATAACCCCAGTCAATAATATCAATGCCGACCTTGATTAGAATACCAGCCAGAACAGCGTGTGGAATGAGTGACGCCAAAGGTCCAAGGCCAAATAGAACGCCTAATAGAACCAGCGCATGGACCGCACCGGATATGGGTGTTTTGCCCCCTGCACGCACGTTGACCACTGTACGCATGGTGGCTCCTGCTCCCGGAATGGCACCGAACAAACCAGCGATTGCATTGCCAATGCCTTGACCGATCAGTTCACGATCAGATTCATGGTGGGTGCGGGTAATGCCATCAGCAACCAGTGATGTCAGCAAGCTGTCTATAGAGCCAAGAAGAGCCAAAACCAAGGCCGAGCTGACCATTTCCGTCCATGTTACCAAGTCAATAACCGGCATATGGAGTTCCGGGAAACCCGTGGGGATTTCGCCCAAAATGGGTGTGTCAGGAAATGACAACCAGACAACCGCTGTCCCTGCGACTAATGCAATGATGGGTGTTGGTATTATCCGGCCAATGCTTTTCGGTGTCAGGTAGACGATAGCCAACGTTAACACACCAACCAGAGCGGTTTTCCAGTCTGCCGAAACTATGTCGGTGGGTAAGTGCATCAAGCTTGCAACAACCCCTTCGCCAGGGTGTGACAGGCCCAGCAAGGGAGCCAGTTGAAGGATAATAATAATGCAGCCAATTCCTGTCATGAATCCGGAAATGACAGGGAAAGGAACCAGATTTATATAGCGCCCAAGGCGAAGCGTTCCGAACAAAATCTGGAATAGCCCACCCATAATGACGACGGTAAATGCCGCTGCTGGTTGATCAATATATTTTGCAATGATAACTGTCATGACCACGGTCATGGGGCCTGTCGGACCTGATATCTGACTTGGAGTGCCACCAAAAACAGCGGCAAAAAACCCAATAATTATTGCACCATAGAGCCCGGCAATAGGCCCGGCTCCGGATGCGACACCAAAGGCAAGTGCCAACGGTAGTGCAACGACGGCAGCAGTTATTCCGCCGAATATGTCACCTTTAATGTTGTCAAATGTGAGGCCGTGAACAAGTTTCATTTTTTATTCCTGCATTGGCATTAATGTTCTTTGTCCGTTTTTTCAACAGATGCTTAGCTGAGAATTGCAGAACTAATAGAATAGAACTCGCCTGGAAGTATTATTAATTCATAGGAAATCCGACCACAAACCAAAAGAACGATCAATGCCAGTAACCCACGAAGGTGATCACCTTGAAGTTTAGAGCCAATTCTGGCGTCGATTTGTGCTCCGATTACGGCACCGACCAATAGAATTACGGCGAGAACGATATCGACGGTCTGATTATTGGCGGCTTGTAGAATTGTGATGTTGGCTGAAACAAAGATAATTTGAAATAAAGATGTGCCGATGACCACAGCGGTTGGCATGCCGAGCAGATAAACCATTGCAGGAACAATGATAAAACCCCTTCCAACACCCATAATCGCCGAAAGCAGGTCGACAAAAAACCAATGGCAAGGGGCATAATGGCACTGATATAGAGACGTGAGCGGCGAAATCGCATTTTTAGAGGGAGGTTGTGCATCCAGTTTCGGCGGCGCTTTCTCGTCTGGAGTTGACGCTTGCGCCTTATCATCGATTTTATGCTTTCAAAGAGCATTAGCCCACCAAGACCACCGAGGAAAACGACATAGGAAAACATGATTACAAGATTGATTTGGCCGAGTGTGCGAAGAAGGGTAAATAGCCACACGCCAAGGCTCGAGCCAAATAGACCACCGATATTTTGAAGTCAACATTGCCCCGCCGCCAATGGGCAAGGACATCGGATACCGAGCTTCCAACGAGCAAGTTTGAAGATGTTGCCACCGAGATTGCCGGGCGGATATTGATCAAAATCAGTAAGGGGGTAATGAGAAAGCCGCCGCCAACACCGAATAATCCGGATAAAAACCCGACACCACCGCCCATTCCGAGAATTAGGTAAATGTTCACCGATATTTCGGCAATGGGCAAATAGATTTGCATGTTGGCGTGTCTTTTCAGCAACAAGGTAGAAGCGGAGAGTGGTCTTCAGTAATTTTTTCAGGCTGGAATTGCTTTTTGCACAATACCCACTTATGTAATAAACACTATAGAAACTTTGTTTGAATGAGATGTCATGAATCAGAATACTGCCCCGATAGCGCAAACACCGCGTATTGAAATCTACACCTCTATGTTTTGCGGATATTGCTCGCGCGCTAAGTCGCTGCTTAATAGCAAAGGTGTCACCTATGAAGAGATCAGTATTATGATGGATCCGGGCTTGCGTGATGAAATGATCAAACGGACAGGTGGTAAAACATCCGTTCCGCAAATATTCATCAATGATAATAGCATTGGTGGCTCTGATGAATTGGCGGTTCTGGATCATACAGGAAGGCTTGATAAGCTTCTGGGACTTTCCTGAGGAAACTTTATAATGTCTGGCTCTTTTAGTGTTGCGTTGATCCAGACCACATCAGGGCGTGATCTTGAAAAAAATATTACTGAAATTTCGCCATTGATTACCGAGGCCGCATCCCAGGGAGTTGATTTTATCATGTTGCCTGAAACGGTCGGGTTAATGGAACCTGATCCAAAGGCTTTGCACGAAAAAGCACGCCTTGAGGCAGAGACGACGGCTCTTGCTGCTTTTGCCAATGAAGCTGCCAAAGCGGGTGTATGGTTGCTGATAGGCTCACTTGTGGTGAAGTCAGAGGTTCCTGGCAAGCTCGCCAATCGTTCGTTGTTAATAGATAGCTCTGGCACCGTTCAGGCCCGCTATGACAAAATTCATTTGTTTGATGTGGAGCTGGGCGGAGGCGAACGCTATCAAGAATCTATGAACTATCGCCCAGGGGATAAACGGGTAGATGCGCAAACGCCTTGGGGTAAGTTGGGCATGACCGTTTGCTATGATCTAAGGTTTCCGCATCTTTACCGTGAACTGGCCCAGCAAGGAGCTATATTCCTGAGTGTTCCTGCTGCTTTTACTCGCCCAACCGGACAGGCGCATTGGCATACTTTGTTGAAAGCCCGCGCTATTGAAAACGGATGTTTTGTCTTTGCCCCTGCCCAGTGCGGCGAGCATGAAGGTGGCCGCAAAACCTATGGGCATTCTCTTGTTGTTGATCCGTGGGGAGAAATTCTTGCAGATGGCGGCAAGCACCCCGGAATTGTTATGGCCGAAATCGACCCAACCAGAGTAGACACTGTTCGCGCTCAGGTGCCATCCTTACAACACGACAGGTCGTATTCAGCCTAAATATTCAAGTCTTCCAGTTTGCAAGGCTCAGTGCTGTTTATGGCTGCAATGCGTTGTTTTACACCAATTCCACTACACGCGTTTACCATGCCATGTTCATAGGCAATGACCTGTAAGCGCCCTGCTATACATTCCAGAAGTTCTCCTGCTTCCAGTAAGTGATCAGGGTTACGGGGGCGGGCGTATTTTTCGTTGTCTCTGGCGAATGTCTCATAAATAAAAATGCCGTTTGGCTTTAATGCCGACAATAACCCCGGAAACAAAGGTCTGTGCAAGTAATTGACAACAACGATCCCGTCAAATTGTTGCCCTGTGAGAGCACCATTTTCACTGAAGATGTCCGGGCCATCTTCCATATCGGCTGTAATGAAGGTTAAATTCTCATACCCTGCCAGGCGTTCTGCTGCGGTAT
>JABJOR010000300.1 GCA_018664265.1 Rhodospirillales bacterium | reverse complement strand
GGAACTGTTTCCGGCCCCATACTTTGCAAAACCATTTTGCCAACTAGATAGGCTCCACGATTACGAAAGAATCCACCATTGTGCATGATGATAGTCTGAATGGCTTTGGGGTTATTCCCATCAAGTTCAAACTTGGCATTGATATGATCAGCAATCTTTATGCAGTCATCTTTCAGATTACGAAAAATTGCGGTGAATCCGGGAATTAATACTATTGCCTCTACAGTATCAGATGTGAGTTGTGCGCCGCCCTCAAATGATTTCAGAAAATCTATCGGTGCGGCTGCATGTTCTTTATCAGAAAAGTATTCAAGTGGCCGCCATTCTTCGCGGAAGAATTTCCGCCTGACTGATTGCAGATAAGCTCGTGCCAAGTCTTCTTCATATCGTTTAGAAACTACAGGCAGATATTGTTCTTCCACCTTAAGCCAGCGTTGTTCATCGTATGCCAACAAAGGGAAAACTTTTTCAAGCATAGCGCCGAGTTGAGTGATGCTCTGTGAGTAAATATTCAGACGCTGTTTGCTTAGAGAAAGAGATTTCTGTGGATTGCGTTGTTCAAATGCTTCCTGAGCCTGAGCTGGTATTCGGCAAAATTGGCTATAGTAGTCATCAAATTCCTGCAAAATGCACTGCGCTGCAAGGCTGATCATTTCTGTGTCAGTGCGTGCTCGGGTAATTAAAGACACAAAATCCTGGCGATGTGAATCGTTGCTTATATTGTTTATGGCGTTGTTCATTTTTCGACCTTATCTTTATAAACAAGTTTTGCCTGTGTACTATTTTGATTCATTATGGATACTATAACAAATTGATATTTATTAAGATAAATTACAAACGGTGCAAATTGAAAATATGAATGATAAAGATCAACATATAGTTCTATTGGTTGAAGATGAAGTGCATTTGGCATTGCTCTATGAAGCATATCTTCAAGATGAACCCTACGATTTCAAACATGTCGGAACTGGCAAGGATGCGCTAGCAATCATCGATTCGGGGGACGTTGATGTTCTTATTCTTGATATTAACCTTCCGGATATGAACGGCCTGGAAATACTTGAATATATTAACAATAACGCCCTGCCGATTTCAGTCATTGTCATTACAGCCCATGGATCGATAAAAACGGCTGTAACAGCCATGCGTAATGGCGCGTCTGATTTCTTGTTGAAGCCTTTTGACCCTGAACGTTTCATATATACGATTCGTAATACTTTTGAGCATCAGGAACTGAACCGTATTGTTACGACTTATCGGGAGGTTTTTGATCGCCACGAGTATGAGGGCTTTATCGGTTCTTCCCTTATTATGCAGGCAGTTTATAAAACAATTGATTCTGCCGCTCCCAGCAGTGCTTCTGTCTTCATTACTGGAGAATCAGGAACAGGTAAGGAAGTCTGCGCTGAAGCCATCCATGCACGGAGCAATCAAAATGGGAACTCTTTTGTTGCGTTAAACTGTGCATCTATCCCCAAAGATTTAATGGAGAGCGAGATATTTGCCCCCGTAAAAGGTGCTTTTACGGGGGCAGCCTCGGACCGAGACGGCGCAGCTACTCTTGCTGATGGAGGGACGTTGTTCCTTGATGAAATATGTGAAATGGAACAAGCCCTTCAAGCTAAGTTATTACGCTTTGTGCAGACAAGTACATTTCAACGAGTAGGGAGCTCAAGAACAGAAAAAGTTGATGTGCGGTTCATCTGCGCAACAAATAAGGATGTATGGAAAGAGGTTGAAGCTGGGCGTTTTAGGGAAGACCTATATTTCAGGTTGCATGTAATTCCCATAAGCTTGCCGCCATTACGTAACCGTGAAGATGATATCCTCGAAATTGCCGAAATATTCTTGCAGCAATATACCCAGGAAGAGGGAAAGCAATTTACAAGCTTTGATAATAATGCCCGTGAAGCCTTGTTGCATCACCCATGGCCGGGAAATGTCCGTGAATTACAGAATACTTTGCGAAATGCAGTTGTTTTGAATGATGGTGTGCTCATCACTGAAAGCATGCTTTTCGGACACCCACAGGATTATTATAAGAAATTTAGTAAAGACAGTAGAGCGGCATATCCTGTTTCAGCAGAAACAATAGCTACTTTAGCTTCAGATGAGCCTTCCAGAACTATGTCTGCCCGTGATATTGAACCGCTATGGTATGTGGAGCAACGGCACATCAATATGGCGTTGGAAGTATGTGCTGGTAACGTAGCCCGTGCGGCTGCAATGCTTGAGATTGGGGCCTCTACGCTCTATCGCAAGCTGAAAGAAATGGAAGAGAACTAGGACGCTAGAAGTTATTTTTTCTTTTACGTGTTTCTGCAAAAACATCAACTATTGCGCCGCCACTCATACCTATTGTTCGTTGAAGGTCTTCACTGTCTGGACGTAAGAACGGGTTGGTTGCCAATTCCTGAGCCAAAGTTGAGGGAACGGTCGGTATTCCTTTAAGGCGCATTTCATCGATTTCTTTACTACGGGCAACAAGAGCCGCATTGTCTGGTTCGACGGACAGGGCAAATTTGGCATTAGCCTGGGTATATTCATGGGCACAGAAAACCTTAGTACTTCCCGGCAGAACTTTCAATTTTGAAAGTGATGTCCACATTTCCAGTGGAGAGCCTTCAAATATTCGCCCACATCCCAATGCAAAAAGAGTATCTCCACAAAACAATGCATCAGATTCTTCAAACCAGAATGCAATATGGCCTTCGGTATGGCCCGGCACGTCAAAGACTATACACGGAGCATTACCGATTTTAATGTGATCGCCATCGCTTACTTCCTGATCAATCCCTGGTGTGCGATCGCTCTCGATGCGTGATCCGATTATGGTGCATCCGGTTTTTTCTTTAATCTCAAGATTCCCACCCGTGTGATCACCATGATAGTGAGTATTGATAATGTGCGTGATCGTCCAACCTCTTGATGCTGCGGCCTCAAGAACAGGGCCTGCAACAGCAGGGTCGATTACGGCTGTCGCTCCGGATGTTGCCTCATGTGCAAGATAAATATAGTTGTCATTGAGAACGGGAATTTGAACTATATCGAGTTGTGTCATATCTGCTGCCCATTTGTTAATTTGATATCAGTCCCTATAGACTGTTAGAGATTTCCAAACCACTTATTCCTTAAATGTATACCGAAAATCACAGTGATCAAAGCCTTCCATGATTGTTTTTGTTCGTTGCATTTTTATGCGTTTGTCATACCCTTCACACAAAGTTCCATCACGATTACATGACAATGAAGCACCTAACTTTTCAGCTCCGATTTCACGATACATATCGGCATATCGGCATCGAACGACATCAAAGGCCAGATAATCATCACGCTGTTCGTGTTCTTCAATTTCAAGGGCGCCACCAGCGCGCCAAATACTCTGTATATCAGAAAATGAATGCAGGTTTGTTTCGCCACTCTTTTCTTCCGCAAGCTTCTGGCCCATATCAAGAGCAAGTTTTCTTGCAACATTACCGAGCAGGGTCAATGATTTTTCCTCACCCAGCTCGGGTAAAATTTCTTCGTAAATGGCTTTGGCGAAGAGTGCCTCGATTTTTCGGCGTTCCAATAATGTGGTCATAATTTGAATTTCCATGAAAGTTTTGATTGTGCATCTATGATAATGCTTAAGGCACTTTTCCTTCTGCCGCAATTCTTGTTCCACTTTGAAATTTTGAAAGATTCTACAATTTAGGTTGAAATTTGTTTATAATAATTCTAAATATAACAATATCTTTCTATAATAGCGATTTAAACTGGATGTAATACCTAAATGGATGATTTTGACAGAAAAATCCTGACGTTAATTCAAGAAGATGATTCACTCTCCGTAGCGGATGTTGCTGACCAGATTGGACTGTCAACCACACCGTGTTGGCGCCGCATTCATAATCTTGAAAAAAATGGTGTCATCCGCAAGCGTGTTGCATTGTTAGATACTAAATCCCTGAATGTAGGAATAACTGTATTGGTTACTATTCGTGCTGCTCGACATAACACTCAATGGCTGGAAGATTTTTCCCGTGTTGTAGATGATATACCGGAAATTGTCGAAATTTACCGGATGAGTGGTGATAATGATTATCTTATGAAAGTCGTAGCACCTAGCATTGAAGGATATGATGTAATCTATAGACGGCTAATCGATGAAATTGAAGTCTCTGACATTACCTCTTCCTTTGCCATGGAAACCATTAAGTATACTACGGCACTTCCGCTCGACTACATCTAGCAAAAAAATAATTTGTTGATTTGTCTGGTTGAGAAGGTGGGTATGTTTGTTCGACAGTCTCAATGCGAACATAATTGCATCAATGCAATATGTTATTCCTGACAAGTCTGTGAGTTATGAGGTAGTGTTACAAATCATATGGCTTTAGTTGTTTAATACGTCAGGAGAATTATCATGAGAAACAGGCTGGCAGTCAATTTTAGGGCAGCAGTATTTGTGAAAAGTGCTTTGCTTATTTCTTCTGTTGCCTGTGCGATTTTCATGATCCCTGTAGCTTCAGCATCTGCAGTATCAGAACTGGTTCCACATAGAGCCTTTTACACGGTATCATTAGCACAGAATTCCGACCCTGGCATTGTCAGTGATGTCGATGGGCTGATGACTGTTTCAATGGAGAAAACTTGTGATGCCTGGATTTATACTCAAGATCTAAAAACTGTAATTACTCCGGCAGAAGGGCAAACAATTCAACAATCGGCTCTATTTACGAGTTGGGAGTCTTTAAACGGGCTTGAGTATCAGTTTGCTTCAAAGTCGCAAAGTAATGGAATCTCTGAAGAGTTGCGTGGAAAGGCCGTATTAAACACAGATGGTTCTGGAGGGAATGCACAGTATACGAAACCATCACAAATAGATGTTGCACTGCCTCCACAAACAATGTTCCCGGTATCGCATACAATCTGGCTGCTTGATGAAGCACGATCTGGTTCACGATATGCCTCTCGCATTATTTTTACAGGCACGGAAGAGTATCAGCCAGAACTGGTTAATGCATTTATTGGTGACACTGTGAAATCTAAAGAACACGGTGCAGGTGTTGCTGGGGAACTGGGTAATAGGGATGGATGGCCCCTTTCTATGGCATTTTACCCAATTGATTCACAAACGGGCATTCCATCTTTTGAAATGAATGTGTTACAGCTAGAAAATGGTATTACATCAAGCATGATTATGAACTTTGGGGCATTTGCAGCAGAAATAACTGCGAAAAAATTTGAAATACTAAGCGCACCCAGTTGCTTGTGAATTCACATGAAAAATATTTATGCTTTACCCTTTTTTGTTAATCATTTTCTGAAGTCCAAGAAGGATTTGATCCCCGGTTTCACCGCCGTCTTCGGTCAAACGGTTGTTAATAATCGTCTTTGCTGCTTCAATATGTAATTGAATAACATCCAATCCATCGTTGCTCATGACTTCTTGTCTTTCCAGATAGGTGCACAAATAATCAAGCACCGTGGTCATTAGTTTATAGCCAAAGGTTCCACCCTGGCCTTTCATATCGT
>JABJOR010000299.1 GCA_018664265.1 Rhodospirillales bacterium | reverse complement strand
CTTCGCCGATAAATCCGGCAAAGGGTTTCCCAAGTCCTGCATCAACAAAGATCGATTTGATCTCACTGGTCCAGCCTGCGGAATATATAAAGGAGGCCACAAACACACCCGCGCATAGCAAGAATACCAAAAAGAAGCGGACATGGTCGGTTGTTGTTTCCTGATGGCTTTCGGCCTCGCGTCTTATATCCGGCTCGCGCACCAAAAACGTGGTGGCAACACCGACCAGCATGACACAAGCCATAATGGTGTAGGTCCACGCCCAGGCGTCATAGTCATAGCCGCCACCACTGGTATCCAGCAATCCGGCGATTTCCAGCGATCCCGCGCCCGCGACAATCATGCCGACCCGGTAGCCTGCGATGTAGGCGGCGGATAAAATACCCTGAAGGTCCACATCGGCAACTTCAATGCGGTAGGCATCAATCACAATATCCTGTGTGGCGGATGAAAACCCCAACATCACAGCAAACCCCGCCATGGTGGCGGCAGAGTGTGCAGGATCGGTCCACGCCATACCGAGCAAAGCCGCCATGATGGAGATTTGCGCGATCAGCAACCAGCTCCGCCGCTGACCCATCAGATGGGTGAGCACAGGGGCCGGCATACGATCAATGATCGGTGCCCAGACGTACTTGAAACCATAACCAAGGGCAGCCCAGCTCAGCAATGTAATGTCCGCCCGCGCCATCCCGGCCTCGGACAACCACACCGACAGGGTGGAGAAAATCAGAAGGATCGGCAGTCCAGCCGAAAACCCGAGCGCAAACAACGTCGCAACCCGACGATCCCGACACCTGCGCGCGACCTCACCCCAACTGTGCATCAAACGTTTTCCCTGTACATCATGCCCTGTATATACAGGGAGAGGAGTTAAGGTTGGGTTGATATATACGTTAGAAACATGAGTATTTGCTTCAAATATTCATACTATACTCACTATTTGATCGAAAATAATCCTGAAAAAACAGTTGATTAGCGGGTTATGTTTTGTTAACATCAAATAAATGATGCTAAATGGACATTAAAAATGCTTGAGATATCAGAGTCAGACGTACTTCTCAGTATGCGGCAAGATAATACATGGTGGGATAATCATCATGCCCCTGCGCTTGCAGATTTTTCGACAAAACGTGCCTATTTCGATAACTTCAAAGAGCTTTGCCTGAACTGGAACATCAAGCGCTCTGTTATTTTAATGGGGCCAAGACAGGTTGGCAAAACTGTCATGTTGAATCAGCTTATTGGTGAGCTGATTGATGAAGGTTTTCCCGCAGAAAGCATTCTTTTCATCGGAATTGACACCCCCCTTTACAATGGCATCCACCTTGAAAAACTCGTTAAGCTTTTCGAAAAACAAACAGACCATGACCCTTCAGGTAAACGTATCGTTATATTTGATGAAATTCAGTATCTGAAAGATTGGGAAATTCATTTAAAGGTTCTGACGGATAAGCTTCCAAACACCCGATTTATTGCTTCCGGATCAGCCGCTGCAGCCCTGAAATTGAAAAGCCAGGAATCCGGTGCAGGGCGGTTTACTGATTTTTTTCTACCACCACTGACTTTTGCAGAATATCTAAATTTTACAGAGCTGGAAGATACCCTCATCCAATCAAAACTAATTGGCGAGAATCGTGTTTATACAACAAACAATATTGATAAACTCAATCAAGAATTTATCAACTATATCAATGTTGGTGGATACCCGGAAGCCGTCGTAAACATTGATATCCGAAACAACATATCCTTGCATCTTGGCCGGGGTATTATTGACAAGGTGCTTTTAAGAGATCTGCCCAGCCTGTATGGGATTCGTGATATTCAGGAGCTTAATCGCCTGTTTATGACGATTGCTTACCATTCAGGGCAGGAATTCAGCCTGGAAAACCTTTCAACCAGTTCAGGCGTTGCCAAAAACACGATCAACAAATATCTGGAATATCTGGAAGCAGCGTTTTTGATAACGCGTGTTCGCCGTGTCGATGATAGCGGGAAAACTTTTCAAAGAGCCAGACAATTTAAAATCTATCTGACCAACCCGTCCATGAGAGCGGCCCTGTTTACGCCTTTAAAGGATGGCGATAACTCCTTAGGTGCCATGGTGGAAACGGCCATCTTTAGCCAATGGTTTCATGGTCAAGATATTAAAAACATCCATTATGCTCGCTGGAAGACAGGCAGATCTGAATATGAAGTTGATCTGGTGTATCTTGCATCATCAAATCTTAAACCTTTATGGGCTGTTGAAATAAAATGGTCAAATCGGCATTGCAAGCGCCCCGAAGAGTTGAAAGGTTTAATAGAATTTTCCAAGAAAAATATGTCTGGCACCTTTGAAGCAAGAGCAACAACCAAGACAGTTACAACTGAAACCAGAACCGACACTATTTTGATAGACCATATCCCAAGCGCATTACAGTGCTATATAATTGGGAAAAACGTTTTGAAAAACAAAGAAGAGGATTCATTCTCTTAGCTGGCCTTTGCTTCGGCGCGAGAAGCTCGTTTGCGTTCGTGCGGATCGAGGTGGCGTTTGCGCAGGCGGATGTTGTCCGGGGTGACTTCCACCAGTTCATCATCGTCGATGTAGGCGAGGGCTTGTTCCAGGCTCATCTTGCGCGGTGGGGTCAGGCGGATGTTTTCGTCTGTACCGGATGCACGAATGTTGGTGAGCTGTTTGGCTTTCAACGGGTTTACTTCCAGATCGCCGGGGCGATTGTTTTCGCCGATCAGCATGCCTGTGTAGGTTTTCACACCACCGGGCACAAACATGACGCCGCGTTCTTCCAGGTTCCACAGCGCATACGCAACAGTCTTGCCCGTTGAGTTTGAAATCAACACACCGGAACGACGCCCGACAATTGGTCCCTTGTACGGGACGTACCCGTGGAAGACTTTGTTCATGATGCCTGTACCGCGAGTTTCGGTCAGGAACTGGCCGTGATAGCCGATCAATCCACGCGAGGGTGCCAAGAAGGTAATACGAATTTTGCCACCGCCGCCGGGACGCAGGTCGGTCATTTCGGCCTTGCGGGTGCTCATGCTTTCGACAACGGCGCCGGAGAATTCTTCGTCCACGTCGATCATAACTTCTTCGACGGGTTCCATACGCTGTCCGGTTTCAGGATCGTCCTGAAACAAAACGCGGGGACGCGAGATTGTCAGCTCGAAGCCTTCACGGCGCATTTGTTCGATCAGCACGCCGAGCTGAAGCTCGCCACGTCCGGCAACTTCGAATGCGTCCTTGTCCTGGGTTTCTGTAATGCGAATGGCAACGTTGCCTTCAGATTCACGCAGCAGGCGATCGCGAATAACGCGCGATGTCACCTTGGAACCTTCGGTTCCAGCCAGCGGAGAGTTATTAATAGAAAACGTCATGGCCAGCGTTGGCGGATCAATGGGCTGAGCCACAAGTGGTTCTGTAATAGACGGATCACACAAGGTATCGGCAACCGTAGCCACCGAAAGACCGGCAATAGCGACCAGATCGCCTGCGTGGGCCTCGTTAACAGGAACCCGTTCAAGCCCCCGGAAAGACAACAACTTGGTAATACGGCCAGTCTCGATCACCTTGCCATCAACGCTCAGAGCTTTCAGCGACGTGTTGATTTTCACGGTGCCGGTATGCACACGTCCGGTCAGTACACGACCCAGAAACGGATCGGCGTCCAACATGGTTGCCAGCATGGAAAAAGCACCGGTTTTGTCTTCCGTCGGCACAGGAACGCAATCAAGGATTTGCTTGAACAGAGCGTCCATGTTTTCCTGAGCGCCATCGGGCTCATCATCGGCCCAGCCATTTTTGGCAGAGGCAAAGATGGTCTGGAAATCAAGTTGATCGTCGCTGGCTTCCAATACGGAAAACAGATCGAAAACCTCGTCCTGAACTTCAAACGGGCGGGCGTCGTGCTTGTCGACTTTATTAATCACCAAAATCGGCTTCAGGCCAATTTGCAGAGCCTTGGTCAGAACAAACTTGGTTTGCGGCATGGCGCCTTCGGCGGCATCAACCAGCAACAACACGCCATCGACCATGCTTAGGATACGTTCGACCTCGCCACCGAAATCGGCGTGACCGGGGGTATCCACGATGTTGATACGGGTGCCTTTCCAGTCCACAGAGGTGCACTTGGCAAGAATGGTAATGCCGCGTTCGCGCTCCAGATCATTGCTGTCCATAGCGCGCTCTTCAACCTTCTGGTTGTCACGGAAGGTTCCGCTGTGCTTCAGGAGCTGATCAACCAGCGTGGTCTTGCCATGATCCACATGGGCAATGATCGCAATATTGCGAAGTTCTGTCATTGTTCTGTAGCGATCCGGCCGATGTATTGGCGGGTATCGTCCTTAAATTTTAATTTTGAGCTTGTTCTCAATCAACGTGCCGAGCGGTGTTTCAGGCCGCGCGCCCATATGGCTGATCACTTCTGCTGCTGCTACACCGCCAATATGGGCGGAATCGCGCAAATCAAGGTGATGCGTAATACCATAGAGGAATCCGGCTGCATATGCATCACCAGCACCCGTTGTGTCAACCACTGTTTCCACAGAGGCCGCATCAACCACATGCATTTCGTCACCGGAAACAATGACGGAGCCCTTCTCAGAGCGGGTCAAAGCCGAAATTTCACAGTGCCCACGGACGTATTGCAGGGCTTCATCGAACTCGTCAACCTGATACAGCGTCTTGATTTCATCTTCGTTGGCAAACAGGATATCCACGTGGCCTTCGAGCAATTTCAGGAAATCATCGCGATAGCGTTCGACACAAAATGAATCGGACAACGTGAGGGCAACCTTGCCTTCACCTTCATGGGCGATGGTAGCAGCCTGAACAAAGGCTTCCTTGGCAGCCGGGGGATCAAACAGATAGCCTTCCAGATAGGTGATTTTGGAGGCCTTGATCACATCGGCGTCAATATCTTCAGGCCCAAGTTCAATACAGGCCCCAAGATAGGTATTCATGGTGCGCTGTGCATCCGGGGTCACCAAGATCAGGCACCGCGCGGTCGGTGCGCTGTGAGTAGCCGCCGGGGTGTCAAAATCTACACCGATTTGGCGAATGTCTTCACGAAAGCTGTTGCCGAGAATATCGTCGCGAACCTTACCGATAAAGGCACCCTTGCCACCGAGCGAGGCAAGACCTGCGATGGTATTGGCGGCGGAGCCTCCGGATTGTTCCAGAACCTCGGTCATATCGGCGTAAAGGCTTTCGGCCGTTGAGGCATTGATCAGCGTCATGCCACCTTTGGGCAGGTCGCGCGCAGCCAGGAAATCATCATCGGCCCGGGCAAGAACATCAACAATGGCATTGCCAATGCCAACAACGTCATAACGGAATTCACTCATAGGAAGTCTTCTCCTGCTCGTGCTACGCGAGCCTGTAATAAAAAATAATCAATGGCGCGCAGTATAGCCATCCTTAAGCGGGTCTCAAGGTGAAAGCGTTGTTCAGCCTTAATTTAAAGTGAACTTATGCTTGGAATTGAAAAAATATAATTCATATACGATTTAATATATAAATATAGCAACTCTAATATAGAGTAAATTTTAAAATCAAATCTATTGAAGGCCTTAATCTACATTGCTCACAAGG
>JABJOR010000298.1 GCA_018664265.1 Rhodospirillales bacterium | reverse complement strand
GGGTGATGTGCATAATCATCAATGATCGTGATGCCACGAACTTCCCCTGTTTTGGTAAAGCGGCGTTTAACACCTTTAAACCCGGCTAGTGCTTGTATGACCACGTCATCAGAAATTCCCATTTCATCGGCAATTGCCAGAGTTGAAAGGGCATTTTGAACATTATGCTCACCATGCATCGGCAAAAAATAGCCATTAATTGTACGCTGTGATCCATCGCGGCGATGAGTTATGATCGCATCAAAATGCATTCCTTCCGCTGTTGCCTTCAGATTAATACCGCGAACATCGGCCTGTGGACTGAAACCATACGTCACAACCATACGATCAGAGACCTTCGGAATCAGAGCCTGAACTTCCGGATGGTCTATACACAATGCAGCAAACCCATAGAACGGGATATTCTCAACAAATTGTACGAATGCAGCTCGCACCGCATCAAACGATCCATAGTGATCCAGGTGCTCAGGATCAATATTTGTCACCACCGCTATTGTCGCTGGAAGCTTAAGGAATGTGCCATCGGACTCATCGGCCTCAACAACCATCCAGTCCCCGTCACCAAGGCGTGCATTCGACGCCCAGGCATTAATAATTCCACCATTAATAACAGTCGGGTCTAAATCTGCCGCATCAAACAATGTCGCCAACATGGATGTGGTCGTCGTCTTGCCATGGGTGCCACCAACAGCAACTCCCCACTTCAGTCGCATTAATTCGCCGAGCATCTCGGCGCGTTTAACAACTGGAATCAGACGAGCGCGCGCAGCGGCTACTTCGGGATTATCTGATTTTACGGCTGATGAAATCACGACGACCCTTGCATCACCAAGATTTTCCTCAGCATGCCCTATGGCGACTGAAATTCCCTTATCGCGAAGACGAAGGACATTGGCGCTTTCTGCCATATCACTTCCTTGAACGTCATAACCCTGATTATGCAAGACCTCGGCAATGCCACTCATTCCTATTCCGCCTATACCGACAAAATGAATAACCCCAAGGTCAAGGGGAAGCGCCCTCATGCTTTTTCTCCTTCAGTACTCGTCAATCGTTCAGCCATATCCGCCAGCCTGCTCGCTGCATTTGAAACACCGACCTTACAAGCGCACTTTGCAGCTGATTTAAGAATGCCTTCTACGCCAAACAGTTCCCCCAGTCTTGCCGCAAGGTTTTCAGCTGTAAAAACAGACTGATCCATAATCCAACCCGCACCTGCAGAAGCAACAGCGTGCGCATTGGCTGATTGATGGTCATCAACGGCGTGGGGATAAGGAACCAGAATTGCCGGACGGCCAACAGCCATGCATTCAGCAACTGTAGAGGAACCGGCCCGGGCAATAAGCAAATGCGATTGCGAAATTCTCTGCGGGACACCTCTAATAAAGGTATCAAGCTCAGCTTCCAGCCCCATGCTTTTATAGGCATCGCGAACCTGTTCAATATCTTCCGAGCGGCACTGTTGGACAATTTTCAACCGGGAGCGAATGTCAGCGCTTAACATTCCTATAGCGACAGGAACAACCTCGCTAAGAACTCTGGCCCCCAAACTACCACCAACGATGATCAATGACAGAGGCGCATCTACTTCAACAGATAGGTACGGCACCTCATTGCAGCCCAGAACTTCTTCCCGAACCGGCATTCCCGTTACGACAACTTTGGACTGAGCCTCCAATGGGATAAATTTGCTCTCATTATATGACGTTGCGATCTGGCTCACACCACTGGCAAGCAATCTGTTGGCTCTGCCTAATATTGCATTTTGCTCATGAATTGCCGTTGTGCATTTTAGCCATCTAGCTGCCAACATTGTTGGCACAGATGCATATCCGCCAAACCCCATAACAATGTCGGGCTCTAGACGTTTTAATATTGAACGTGCCTGAAGCACGCCGATCCCTAACTCGATGAAACTGCGAATACGGCCAAAAATACTCTTTCCTGCCACACCACCAGCACGAACGATGAAGGTTTCAAGGTCTTCCACCCCATGGATAGCCGCGCCGCGATCATCAGTAATAAAAGCAACCTGCCAACCACGGAGCTTTAATTGCGTCGCCAATGCCTGGGCTGGAAAAACATGTCCGGCGGTTCCGCCCGCAGCCAGAACTATCAATTTCTTTTGAACGCTCACGAATGCCTCCTGCCGACAGGCCCACTGACAGCGCCACCACCGGGCATAATTCGTGTTAGCGCCAGCACCATCCCCATGCCTATAGCAATGGCCAGAGTGGAGGATCCACCATAAGAAATAAACGGTAGCGTCATGCCTTTTGGAGGCATCATATTGAGTGTGGAGGCCATATTAATAATTGCCTGGAGAGCGAATTGAACCATCAAACCAGCGACCGCCAGCAATACAAAAAGGTCATCCCCTTTGTAAGCCCGGCTCATACCACGTAAAACTATACAAGCAAACAACATCACCAGAATCAAACAAACGATCAGCCCAAATTCTTCTCCGGCAACGGCGAGAATAAAATCGGCATGGGCATCCGGTAGAACTTCCTTCACATGACCCTCACCGGGACCACGTCCGAACAATCCACCGCTTTTAAGCGCCTCAAGTGCGCGCGTTACCTGATACCCTTCCCCAGCGGCTGGGTCGATAAATCGATTAATGCGTGCATTCACATGATCAAACAGAAAATATGCAGAAACACTTCCGCCAAGAAATAAAACGCCAAGCCCCACCACAATGATCAGTGGCAATCCGGCTAGGAAGAATTGAATGCCCCACACGGCAGACACAACCAGCGCCATACCAATGTCAGGTTGCAAAGCCAACAATGCAATGATGAGTATATAAAGCCCCGTCGCCAGTAAATACCCCGGGAACCTGTCATCTAACCTGCGTTGGGCAAACAACCATGCTGCAACAACAGCAAAGCCCGGTTTCACAAATTCAGATGGTTGCAAGGCAAGCCCGCCAAACCTGATCCAGCGTGTGGCACCTTTAATTTCCATACCAAAAATCAAAGTTCCCACCATCAACACCATGGCCCCGCCCGTTATTAGTAAAGCAAGACGGCGAACCGAACGTGGTGCCAATAAAGACACCAAGAGCATTACAACAACACCAAGTGGAAGAAAGATAAGCTGGCGAATGGCAAAGTGATAGGTATCAAGCCCAATACGTTCGGCAACGGCAGGTGATGCGGCAAGCGTCAAAACGACACCAGCAAAAATCAGTCCGCCAATCATAACCATTAACCAGCGATCAACTGTCCACCACCAACGCCCGACAATACTTGTATCTGTTCGTAGTACAGTGCTCATGCCACACCTCTGGATTTAGTATGAATGGATGCCACGCACTGTTTAAAATGATCGCCACGCTCTTCAAAATTTTTGAATTGATCAAACGAAGCACAGGCCGGAGAGAACATCACAACGGCAGACTCATTTCCATCTTTAACGGCTTGCCGATAAGCTGCTGCCGTTGCATCAGCAATATTTCCCGAAATCGTACAGGAAGCATCTGAATAAATTGCCTGATGAATTAATTCTGCATCATCGCCAACCAGATAGGCATGATGGACATTCTTTAGATAAGGTAATAGTTGATCAAAACCGCCTTCTTTCGACTGTCCCCCGGCAATCCAGTAAATATTGGTATAGCTTGCTAGCGCACGGGCGGCAGCATCCGGATTGGTTGCCTTGGAATCATTAACGAACAAGACTCCATCAATTGTTTTGACGATTTCTTGTCTGTGTGACAGGCCTGGATAGGTACCCATACCGGAAACAATTTCATCAACTTCAAGTCCAATAGCTCGGAAGGTTGCAAAAGATGCAGCTGCGTTTTGCCAGTTGTGCTCACCAGTCAATGTCACAACATCTCGTAAGTCCATGATCGGTTCACGACGATAATAGCTATCATCAATCAAGATACCGTTCTCGACAAATACGCCACCCGATACGGGTGTATTGCCGGAAATTGGAACAACTGTCTGATTTCTCGATTTCTGCAACGCGGCGTATATCTCATGAGAAGGTTCCGTATCAACACCGATGACTGCCGTGTGCGTAGGCCCCTGGTTGGCAAAGATTGCTTT
>JABJOR010000297.1 GCA_018664265.1 Rhodospirillales bacterium | reverse complement strand
CATGCCAACATTGAATATGGCGTGCGCAAGATACTAGCGGCGGGTGCCATGCCTGTTGTGCTGGGCGGAGATCATTCGGTAAACATACCCTGTATCAGGGCCTTTGATGATCAGGAACCCATCCATATCATTCATATTGATGCTCACATGGATTTCGTTGATAGTCGTCACGGTGTTACAGAAGGCCACGGTAATCCACTTCGCCGCGCATCAGAACAATCCCATGTGACGTCCATGACCCAGCTTGGAATTCGGTTTGTATCTTCGACGGGTAAGGATGATTTTGATCATGCTCGTTCAATCGGCTCAGACATTTTGTCTGTGCGCGATGTGCGCAGGTTAGGTACGCAAGGTGTGCTGGATCGTATTCCAAAGAGTGTTCGCTATTATGTGACCATCGACATCGATGGTTTTGATCCGTCAATCGCACCGGGTACCGGAACGCCCAGCCATGGCGGCTTCTTGTATTATGAAGTGTTGGAACTGTTGCAAGGTTTGACCAAACAGGGTGATGTAGTCGGAATGGATTTGGTGGAAGTGGCCCCTGATTATGACCTGACAGGCTCAACGGCCTTTTTAGCAGCGCAGGTCTTGCTGGGGTTTTTGGGATACATTTTTCATGAGCGCAAAATCAAGGCTGGGGAAGGTTGAGGTTCTCCGGTGTTAATCGCCCCATTTCCAATATGAGCTGATACGTTGCAAGGCGTTCACTATAGGCTGTTGTGGTGTAGTTGATTTGTGCGCTGGTGACCTGGTTTTGAGCATCGAGCACATTAATAATCGTCTCGTTTCCAATCTCGCGCAACTTGGCACGCGATGTGTGAACTTCAGAAGCAATATTCACAGCATTTTCCAATAGACTTGTACGCGTGCGTGTGGTTAGCAAAGCTTGCCAGGCCAGATGAACTTTTTCTTTGACTCCGCGCTCAAGGAACTCGTGTTCATCTATCTTTGTGCGATAATCAAAATCGGCTTTTTCCATATCAGCAGGTGTCGAATAACCTGAGAATAGATCCCAGGAGGCTTTCAATAGCAGGGTGTAATCTCTTCTGATTCCGATCGTTGTATCATTATTTTTTTCGAAATTTGCTGCACCTTCAAGATCAATGGTTGGGTAGAGTTCAGATGCGGCGCTACGGCGTTGTTCACGTGCCAGTTCAATAAAGGTAGAGCTACCATTGATGCTTATATTTTCGTGCAGGGCAATCTCGATAGCATCTTCCAGGGAATTAGGGATTAATGAAATTGGCGGCCAAGGATCCTGCATGGTATCTATATCTGGCATATGACCGAATATCTGATTGTAGCGGGTCATGGCATCAATCAGCGCGCCTTCAAAGCTGACCAGACGTTCCTTTGCAATTTGCAAACGGGATTTGGCTTCTAAAACATCAACGGTAATACCGGAGCCGCGGCGAACACGTTCGTCTTCCAGATTGAGCTGCTTTTGAATGTTATCAATGTTCTCTAAACCCAAATCGACAAGTCTTTTTTGGCGCAAGACATCGATATAGGAAGAAATCCCCTGAAACAATGTGTTTTGTCGGGTGAATTCCAGTTGAAGAGAGGATGTTTCGGTATTCAGTTGCGCTGTACGAACCAAAGATGTTGTCAGATTTCCATCAAACAGGTTCTGATTAACGGTTAGTGTTGTGGTATGTTTGGTACGTGAATAGTCAGATCCGTTTGTCCGAGTGGTTGGATTGTCAATGTGTTGTGGACCGGAATCGGAAGCAAGGTTGACGGTGGGGTAAAACCCGGCTTGAGCTGAGTCAACTGAGGATCGGCTTGATTCAATGGTTTTTTCGGCAGCTTTGATCATGGGATGGTCGAGCAATAACTGCCCCAGGGCAATTTCAATTTGGGTTGCGCCAACCGATGTTGGTAAAAGCATAGAAAATGAAACCGCGCACATGCCAACAACCCGCAAAAGTGCGGGGAAAAACAGGTGATTCGAAAAATTCAACCGTAGCAAAATGTTCTCCGTACAGTCTATACAGGATCCAGACCATCATAGTACACCATTTGGCCTTAAATAAGTAGTTAACGCCTGAAATAATATAAATTATGGAGTTCAATTTCAGGGTTTTCCGTAACCACCTCCACCGGGGGTCTGGATGATAAAGGTATCGCCTGGCATCATCTCGGTACTGCTTGAGCCTGATAGTTTTTCTGTGCTGCCATCTTGTCGCAAGACACTATTGTGTCCGAGCATACCCGGTTCACCGCCTGTCATGCCAAAGGGCGGACTGCGTCGGTGATCTGACAGGATGGATGCTGTCATTGTTTCTAAGAACTGAACTTTACGGGTAGCTCCATTGCCGCCGTGATATTTTCCTTTACCACCAGAGCCTTTGCGAATGGAGAAGCTTTCAAGTAAGGCCGGGAAGCGCCATTCAAGAATTTCCGGGTCGGTCAGTCGAGAATTTGTCATATGGGTATGAACCGCGTCAGTCCCATCAAAGTCTGGCCCTGCACCTGAGCCACCACAAATTGTTTCATAATATTGATGGTCTTCATTGCCAAAGGTGAAGTTATTCATGGAGCCTTGAGCCGCCGCCATAACACCAAGGGCGCCATAGAGAGTATCGGTAATGCTTT
>JABJOR010000296.1 GCA_018664265.1 Rhodospirillales bacterium | reverse complement strand
GCCTTTTGAAATTATTCCCGTTAGTAAGTGGGAGATCGAACGAGATGCGGAAATTAGAAAAGTAATCAGCCGCTTTTCCTCTGTTCGCCTGGCAGTTCGGTCTAGTTCAACGGATGAGGACACCATCCATAATTCGAATGCCGGCGCGTTCCTAAGTATGATTGATGTGAAATCGACAACTGAAGAGTTTGCCCCTGCCGTCGATGCCGTCATCGCTTCTTATGGCGATAACTATGCCAACCAGGAAGTCCTAATTCAGCCCATGGTCCAAGGTGTTGTTTTGTCCGGCGTCATTCTGACCCGCGACCTCGATACCGGTAGCCCCTATTATGTCATAAACTATGATGACTACAGCGGCCGGACGGATACCGTCACATCCGGCGCCGTCGGCAAAATGGTGATGGTCCATCGGGCCAACCCCAATGCCCTGCATTCACCCAGAATGCGCAAATTGGTGGAAGCCGTGCAGGAAATTGAGGCCGTAACAAACAGTCATGAACTTGATATCGAATTCTGCATGACATCCAATCAGACGGTCCATATTCTTCAGGTTCGCCCACTGGCGGCGCGCAGTTCCTGGAATTTGGTTTCCGATCAAGTGATTGATGAAAAGCTTGCCGAAACACGTCAAGCGATTGAAGATCTTCAGAATCCGCTAACCGGTATCGTCGGCTCATCAACCATTCTGGGCGAAATGCCTGATTGGAACCCGGCTGAGATGATAGGAAACACGCCGAGAGGTTTGGCGCTTTCTCTCTATAAATTTTTAATTACAGATAAAACTTGGAGTCAGGCCCGTGCGAAGATGGGCTATAAAAATATTGAAAAGCCTCTTTTAACTGACTTCGTAGGGCGCCCTTATATCGATGTCCGAAACAGTCTTAATTCTTTTATTCCAGAAGGCCTTGATAATGGAATTGCAGAACGTTTAGTTAATTTTCAACTGCTTCGATTGGCTGAAAATAGGGAGATGCACGATAAGTTAGAATTTGAAATTGCTATTACGTGTCTTGATTTTGCCTACGCTGAGCGAACGCAGGTTCTTCGCGATTCAGGATTTTCGGTTACCGATCTGGGCACATTTCATGATGCGCTTCAAGACCTGACCTGGAAAGCAGTGAGTCCCGGAAGCGAGGGCTTACTTCAGCAATTGGCTATAACAGACCGCGTCCTTATTAAACATACCACTTCGCCACAAGGACATCCAATAGAACGGGTTAGAGACATTTTGGAAGAGTGCATTCAATACGGTACGTTGCCGTTTTCGATCTTGGCTCGTCATGCTTTCATTGGAGTTTCATTCCTCAAATCCCTGGTCGTCCGCGACGTACTTTCGGATGATGACATCAATAATTTCATGCGCAGTATTCATACCGTTGCGGCAGATATTGTTGGCGATTTAAAAGCTGTTACGGCGGGCGTGCTGCAAGAAGAAATCTTTCTTGCCCGGCATGGCCATCTTCGCCCAGGTACATATGATATTCTTTCCTGGCGGTATGACGAGAAGCCGGATTTATATTTAAATGTCGAGCCTCGACACCAAGCTCCTGAAGGGCCAACTAATCCGCATGACTTCAGTATCCCTTCCCATAAAGAAGCAGCTGTCGCGTCTCTACTTAAGGAATTGAATTTTGATATCGGACCTCAGCACCTATGGGAATATATTGGAACAGCTATTGCGGCACGGGAAAAGGCAAAATATGCATTTTCCCGTGGAATAAGTGATGCCCTTGTCGAGATAGGTAACTGGGGGGAGGCCGTCGGCCTATCCCGCGACGATCTTTCGCACATAAAAATCATGAGCTTTTTGGAAAATCACGAAGATATCAATAAATTATCTGAAGTGGCTATTGCAGGGAGAGAGGCTCACCAACTAACCCGTGCAGTTCGACTGCCTTATCTGATTACAGAGCCCGATGATATTGATGTTGTTTACCCAGCACGGGGACAGGCCACCTTTATTACAAATAAAACCGTTACCGCCCCTATTTTACATTTGCATACAAATGAGGCCGCGAATCTTGATGGCCAAATTGTTCTGATTGAAAGTGCCGACCCTGGATTTGATTGGATATTTACACATGACATTTCAGGGCTGGTTACCCAATTTGGCGGGGCAAATTCTCACATGGCTATTCGGTGCGCGGAATTTGGTTTGCCTGCCGCTATTGGCTGCGCTGAGCGCACATTTAGTGAGTTGCTTAAATCATCTGTTATTGAATTGAACTGTGCAGCTCGAAAGGTGACGGGACATTGAAGCTCAATTCTAAGAAAATCCGAGTTGCTTTGACAATGCGAGTCACCGAGGCACCTACATATATAGAACGACGCGATAGCATAAGTCACGATTGGATTAAGCTAATTTGTGAATGGGGCATGGTTCCCTTCTTGATCCCCAATAAGCTAGATAACCCAACGGAATATCTGGATAGTCTAAGTCCTGATATTTTGATTTTAACCGGGGGTGATGATCTTGGTAAAACTCCCGGTAGAGATAAAACAGAATTTGAAATTCTCGCTCATGCATTATATCAAAACTTGCCAATTCTAGGTATTTGTCGCGGGTTGCAATTAATAAATCAATATTTTGGCGGGAGCCTGTCTCCGGTTGAGAGTCATGTAGCTATACAACATCCTATAAATTTTAATACGGAAATATTTCCGATCTACGGGAACGCCCTCCTGGTTAATTCGTATCACAATCAAACCATTCTTCCTGCTGGATTGGGGGAAGGCTTGACCGCTGTTGGTGTTGATGAAAATGGTGGGATCGAAGCCGCGCTTTGTATTGATAGACCCGTGGCAGGTCTGATGTGGCACCCTGAAAGGGGAGGAGCGCCTGCAAATGACAAAATTGTTATAGAGCGACTAGCTTTGGAGGGTATATTTTGGCGTTAAGAGCTATCATTCTTGCCGCAGGCCGGGGAACCCGCCTGCATCCTTTTACGGAAAATTGCCCGAAATGTTTGACCGAACTGGGCGGGATATCTCTCGTACAACGGCAGATTGAAACACTTCGAGCTTCGAATATTACGGACATCACCATTGTTACGGGGTATCGAGATGAAATGTTAGCTTTTCCCGAAATCCAGACCATTAAAAACGAAGATTGGGCTGCAACCAATATGGTGGAAAGCTTATTTTGTGCGGAACAATGTTTTGGCGATGATCTCATTATCTCATATGGGGATATTGTCTATGAACAATACATTCTCCATACGTTGTTAAGCTCTCCTCATGAAATATCAATTATCGTTGACAAGGCTTGGAAGAATTACTGGTCGATGCGATTTGACGATCCCCTGGACGATGCCGAGAGCCTACGGACAAATAACAATGGGCACATTACAGATATTGGCAACCCAGTGACAAATATCGCTGATATTCAAGCCCAGTATATCGGTTTAATGCGATTTAAGGGCAACGGTGTAAACCTGTTGCGGCAGGCCAAAAAACAGCTTGGCGAAACCAAACGGTCCTGGATGAATAAGCGACCGCTTCAACAAGCCTATATGACGGACCTCATCATGGAGTTGATACTTCTGGGATACGACGTCAATAGTGTACCCATTGAAGGTGGATGGATAGAAATAGACACAGTTCAGGACTTTGATCTTGCCACTAGGATGCTTGCTGACGGGCACGTCACCCTCAAGAACTATAAGGAATCAAAATCCTGATCTTCAATCATGTCCGGAGAAATAGATTTCCATTAAAGCACGCTTCCGACCTGGCAGCTCTAGTGAGAGTTCAATTGCGTGGTAGCTATACGTCCAGCGAACCCACTAATTTGAGGGCAAGATTGAATTGTATTCCTTTCTATTTTTCTGCCAATGGGGTTAAGCGTCTTCATGCCTTTTCACCACGATCTGGGGCCTTGTGGTCCGAATTAGCGATCTCACTCGCACTGGATATCGCTTCCGGTGGGGATGGTGAATATACCTACGATGACACATTATTTTGGCCGCGTAAGGGCCTTAAATACAGGCGGCTGGACTGGCGGGTGCCGACTGGAGAAGCCGATGAGATGTATTTTCGCTCAGGTGGTCCGGCCCTTGACAACGTTTATTACTACCATACCCGCCTTCCCTTTTTTCGGGTCCGAAACGCCCAACTTAAAAAAATGAAAATCGTTATTGTGACTCGTTCGATATTCGAGATCATGGAATCACGTTTCTTGAAATTCGCGTCAAGTGACCTTCGCCCCGACGTAATGATCGACGATGAGCAGAGTTTTGACTGGGATAAATATCTGAATGACGCTATTGAATTTTTTAACAGCTGGGGAGATGTCTTGACATGGCATAAGAATGCCCGCCACTTCAGGTTTGAAGACTTGAAAGCAAACCCGGTCGAAGCCCATAAAGAGATTCTGGATTTTTGGGGCTTTGATGTGCCGGAGGATTGTGTTTCAAGGGGTCTTCAACTAGCCTCGAAAGAAGAGATGAAAAAACACATCCCATCCTTTGAACATTCTACTAATGAGCGCGTTTCTTTTCGCAAAAAGGATCAAAGAGGTATCCTTCCGGCCCACATCAAAGAAAAGATCGCTCACCGCCTCAAGCATGAACTACTTTATGATTTAGGCCATAGCATATCGCTAGATGCTAAATATGGATTGGAGTATGCGTGAGCCAAATTCACTCAACCGAAATTTATAAAATTTTCCAATAGACTTAGCAGCCAAGCACCTCATATGTTGAAAACCATATACATTTATGTTGGCCCCCATAGAAGCGGCAGTCAATTTTTACTTCGTAAGATAACGCCCAATATTAAGGGCTTATATGACGTGCGTTCAAAGAATGTCGCCTTAAATGAAATCGTCATGGAGGCAATGGATGAGCATCCCGACTTTCTTGACCCCGAAAGCTATAAAGAACGTATAAGCGGTGTGCTAGACGCTATTGATGAGGACAAAATTCTTTTTGCTAACGAGGAATTCTTTGGAGATTATGGCCGCAGAATGAGTGACGGCCCTTATATTTCACAACCATTTTATGACAACCAATTTCGAATTGATGTCCTAAAAAAACTTTTTGGCAATCCCAAAATAATAATGACTCCCAGACGCCAGGATTTATGGGTTGAATCCGCGTATATGCACTTTATTCATAATTTTCAGACGGTTGAATTTGATGAGTTTTTCAATCCTGGAATGGATAAAGGACCAAATCTTTTTAAATTTCGTTCAAATAATCAATCTATCAATTTCAAAGCTTTAGATTGGGGAGTTTATCTAAAAAATTACCATTCGGCGTTCGGCGAGGAAAATGTTCTCGTTATTCCTAATGAAATGATGCGCCATGACCTGCAAGATGCAGTCAATATGTTATGTGATTTTACGAAGGTAGACAGATTCGATCCCGGTGAAATACCGCAGGTGAACCGAAGCTATAGCGCCCCTGCATTAAGGGCTGCGAAACTTATCAATCGTTTTATTCTGGTTCCAGGCAATCGCTTTGGGTTCATTCCAGTGCATCCCTTTTTAAAAGAGATTCAAACCCAGCGGGCGAAAAAGGAATCCAAACTTTTATGGTTCCTGGCGGGAATTTCACGCCGTATCAGTCCGCATTGGTTTTTGAACGAGATAGTCGGTCGTCTTAACTATAAAAAGCCTGATAACCTTGGCCCCGAAAGGCGCGAAATGGTTCTTAGCCATTATCGGCGAGCCAACAAGGACTATGCAGAGATGATCCACATTGATCTTGAAAAGTACGGTTATTATTGAAGCGTAAAAGAAATTATTCGTGAATAACCGTATTGCAAATTTGTTACTTTTTACTTCATTTCCAACCTGACAACCTTTCGGATTTTTTTAAAAATCTTGCTAAATTTATTCCGTTAGCAAGTCCCCACTTCCCTTGGAGAAAATAGCATGGCACTTAGCCTACTGAGGTCAATCTCGCATCGTGTATATAATTCGGCAGACGATTTCTTTGCAAAACGCACCCGTTTTGGGGAAATCAATGAATTTTTCAAATATCAGATTATTTCGTCAGATTCCAAAAGATACACACTTCCCTTTCTGACAAATTTATTTCGTTCAAAGATTGAGAAAGAATCCTGGCCCGAACGCGAGGACCTTGAATATGATTACGAAGAAGGGCACCCCGTTCGTGAGGAGGCAATTTGTAATTTTAATGTTGCCTACGCGATGCTTAAAGACCGCATTTCTAAAAATTCAGCTATACTGGATATTGGCTGTAGTACGGGGTTTTTCCTGGAGCAATGGCATAAAAATGGGTTCTCCAATCTTTATGGCCTGGACCCGCAAAATGCCGCAATAGAAAGTGGAAAAAAAATCAGACCGTATATTAATTTTCGTCAAGGATTTTTCGGCCCTAAGAAATACGATATTCAATGTGATCTGTTGACATTTTTTCAGACGATTTTCAGGGTGCCTTATGAAGATCGTTTGTTCGATGCGATCGACAGATGCACCGCCAATTATGTTCTCGTGGCATGGGTCGAGGACGCAACGAACCTGTTCGTACGGGATATTCATGCGGGGATGGCAAGAAATGGGTTTATGTGTATCGAAAAACGTGTATTAAACCTTGAATTTAAACCGTTTGGCACAAGT
>JABJOR010000295.1 GCA_018664265.1 Rhodospirillales bacterium | reverse complement strand
TTATCAGTAACAAATGATTTCTCGCGATCCGCATAACGGACACAATCAATAAGCCCTTCAATATCCAACCCTAAAGCGGCTACTTCATTTTTCACTTCAACTGGATTCCAAATAATTTCTTCAAGCATTTTACAATGTCCCATTTTACGGCATCAATAGATGTAGCAAAATGGGACATTCAATGCAAGCGCTATTTTACTATGTGCGAATTCACCCTAACCAAAGAATTTAGTACATTGATGTCAGAACATTGCGCAAGCGCTTCATTTCTTCAAGCGCGCGGCCCGTGCCGAGAACAACACAAGACAACGGATCGTCAGCGATACTTACGGGTAGCCCCGTTGCATGACGGAGCACAAAATCGAGATTACCCAGCAATGCGCCACCACCGGTTAGCACAATCCCTTTGTCAACGATATCGGCAGCAAGTTCAGGCTCGGTATGCTCTAGCGCAACTTTAACAGCCTCGATAATAGCACCAACCGGGTCGCCAAGACTTTCGGCAATCTGGCGTTCTGAGATGATCAACTCCTTCGGAACACCGTTCATCAAATCACGGCCTTTGATTTCCATGGTCTGGCCTTCGCCTTCCGATGGAGGGCAAGCCGATCCAATTTCTTCCTTGATGCGCGCAGCACTGCCTTCACCAACCAGCAAGTTATGATGGCGACGTATGTAGGCAATGATGGCTTCGTCCATCTTGTCACCACCAACACGCACTGAGCGTGCATAGACGATACCGCCAAGCGACAACACGGCGACCTCGGTCGTACCACCACCAATATCAACAACCATGGAGCCTGTGGGCTCGGTTACTGGAAGGCCCGCACCAATAGCTGCCGCCATCGGCTCTTCGATCAGGAACACCCGACGCGCACCAGCGCTCTCGGCAGATTCCTGAATAGCACGACGTTCAACAGCGGTCGATCCGGAAGGTACACAAACCACAACCAGCGGACTGGCAAAGGTTTTACGATTGTGAACCTTGCGGATGAAATACTTGATCATTTCCTCAGCAACTTCGAAGTCGGCAATTACGCCATCGCGAAGCGGGCGAATGGCCCGGATGTTGCCTGGTGTGCGGCCCAGCATTTGTTTGGCTTCTTCACCAACAGCAAGCACCTGCTTCTTGCCTTTATTTTCGGCAATCGCAACCACAGAAGGTTCATTAAGAACGATACCCTTGCCTTTTACATAGACAAGCGTGTTGGCCGTTCCAAGATCAATGGCCATATCAGCCGATAGAAATCCAAAAAGTCGCGAAAGCATTAAACCTCACAGCAAGGCCAAAAAATCAAAATCAGGGAGTACCAGAGACAATAACGTCTCCAGCACCGATTCGCCTCTTATACACAACGAATCGTCCGTGATTCCAGCATAAAAAGATTAAGCAGTTATTGCATCCGGTGCTTTTTTCTCTCGTTTGACCAATAATTTGTTGAGAGCGTTCACATATGCCCACACCGAAGCCACCATCGTATCGGTATCTGCACCCTGACCATTGACGGATCGCCCGTCTTCTTCCAGGCGCACTGTAACCACAGCTTGGGCATCCGTTCCGCCCGTAACTGCATGAACTTGATAGAGTTTCAGACGAGCACTGTGCTGGAATAACTGCTTGATGGCATTAAAGGCCGCATCGACGGGACCGTCACCGGTTGCTGTGCAGGTCGCGGCTTTACCATCAACGATTAATTCCAGCGTCGCCTTGGGCTCTGCATGAACATTGCCACAAATAATTTCTAATGAGCCCAGCTTGATACGGTCATTGGCGCGCACAGCTTCATCATTAACCAGCGCAACCAGGTCTTCATCGAAGACATCTTTTTTGATATCGGCTAAATCCTTGAAACGCTTGAAGGCATCCTGAAGGGCGTTATCACCCAAATTAAAGCCCAGCTCTTTCAATTTTTCCTGAAACGCATGTCGCCCGGAATGTTTACCCAAAACTAATGAGGATTCATTCAGACCAACCGATTCAGGGGTCATAATTTCATAGGTGCCGGAATGCTTCAGCATGCCGTCTTGATGGATACCCGCTTCATGGGCAAAAGCATTTGCCCCGACAATGGCTTTGTTAGGCTGGACGTTAAAGCCCGTAACGGTAGAAACCAGTCGTGAAGCCCGCATGATTTCTTCGGTTTCAACGCCGCTGGCATAAGGCATCAAATCAGAGCGGGTTTTCAGCGCCATGACGATTTCTTCCATGGCCGCATTGCCTGCGCGTTCGCCAAGACCATTGATGGTGCATTCAATCTGGCGTGCACCAGCAGCAACGGCCGCCAACGAATTGGCTACCCCCAATCCCAAGTCATTATGGCAATGCACAGAAATAATCGCCTTATCGATGTTAGGAACCCGGTTTTTCAGCATTGTAATTAATTCAGCAAATTCATTCGGTAATGCGTAACCAACGGTATCGGGGATATTGATAGTTCCGGCACCAGCATCGATGGCGGCTTCCACACAACGACATAAAAAATCATGCTCAGTACGTGAACCATCTTCACAGGACCATTCCACATTGTCGGTGAAACTACGAGCGTAGCTGACAGAATCAATAATCGCCTGATAAACGTCATCCGGCTCCATTTGCAACTTGAATTCCATATGTAATGGGCTTGTTGCGATAAAGGTGTGAATACGGCCACTGTTGGCTGGCTTGATAGCTTCTGCACAGCGTTCGATATCAGGCTTGGTTGCGCGCGCCAACCCGCAAACCGTTGAATCCTTGACCACTTGCGCGATCTGGTGAACGCATTCAAAGTCACCTGCGGATGCAATCGGGAACCCGGCTTCAATAACATCCACGCCCATGCCCTCAAGGACTTCGGCGATCTGTAACTTTTCTTCCAGATTCATGGATGCACCCGGAGACTGTTCTCCATCACGCAAGGTGGTATCAAATATGATCACGCGATCACTATCGCTGGCTTCATCCGTCATTACATTCTCTGTTTTATTTGTTGTGCTCATGGCACTAATTCCTTCTAGTCTTGCATTAGGTATGCGTCAAATTTGAGGTTAAGTCGCTTCCCCTGAACGCCCTGCCCTGCAATCAAATATATCAGGCAAGTTCTTGGTGCGTTCAGAGGCACCTAAGTCGAAGGAGACCTAGTAGGTTAGCAGGGAGCAGACGACCACAAACATCCACGTCACGGCTGTTCACCGTACGCAAAGTCGTTATTTCGGCTGTGAACGCAAAGCGCTCCATCTAAATTCTCCTGCTCATCTATTTCGTATTTCACGAAATGATGTAGTATTCATGAACGTTTGTAAGGCTTTCGGTATATCCCTGCAAGCTTTAAAGTATATGTAAAAATCAAATTATTGAGGGGCCACATGTCCGATAGCATGATCAAAGATGACCAAGACACAGAATATCAGGAATATGATGAAAGCTATAATGCAATTTTGGAAGGTGTTTGGGGCGAAGGCTTTCTGTCTCCCGGCGGACCAGAGGAAGTGGACAGTATTCTCGAAGGCCTTGATCTGACCGATTACACTATACTTGATATTGGCTGCGGATTAGGTGGTGCAGACTTTCACATCGCCCAGAGCTACAAGATCAAACAGATTACCGGAATCGATATCGCCGACAACCTTGTGAACCACTGCAAACAAACCGCCATAGCAAAAAACCTTGCTGACAACACAAGCTTTTTGACGGTGAAACCGGGACCACTACCCTTTGATGAGGGCGCCATGGACATAGTTTTCAGCAAAGATTCAATTATTCACATCGCCGATAAACATAGCCTCGCAAAAGATATATACAGAGTACTTCGCCCTGGCGGATGGTTTGCTGCCAGCGACTGGCTCGCTAGTCATGATGGCCCTCCCTCGTCGGAAATGATCGCATACGAGGAAGCCGAAGGCCTTGATTTTGGACTTGCAGGGCACGACACCTATGAGCACGCCTTGCAGGAAGCCGGGTTTCAGAATATTGAATTCAATAACCGCAACGGCTGGTATCGCAACCAGGCCCGTGAAGAGCGTAGCAATCTTGCCGGGCCGCTCTATGAAGAGTTAAAAGAAAAAACAGGCAGCGCCTTTGTTGACCAACTGATCGACATTTGGGACAAGATGATTATTGTTCTTGATCGAGGTGAGCTATGCCCTACGCATCTGAGAGCGCAGAGACCGTTATAAAATAAAGAAAGAATACAACCGATATGAAACGCCTATGGAATGCAACGCTCTATTCAATCTATGGAATACAGGCAGCCTGGAAAGACGAACCTGCCTTCCGTCAGGAAATCTTCCTGCTCATCATATTGGGGCCGTTGGGTTGGTGGCTTGGTGAAAGCGCACTGGAACGCGCAATTCTGATTGCACCATTGTTTCTGGTCCTCGCTGTAGAGTTGATCAATTCCGCCATAGAAGCCTGCATCGATCGTATTGGTGAAGACATCCACCCGCTATCAAAAAAAGCCAAGGATACCGGTTCGGCGGCAGTCCTTGTTACGCTGGTTATGACGGCTGTGCTGTGGGCTGGGTTTCTGGTGGATAAATACTAATAAAATCTGCCATCAAACCTTTAGCGCCCGGCATTACAGTGGAAACTTACGATCTGTGTGTGTCTAAATATTTTCGCACTTTTTCCAGGACAGAAAGGGCCGCAGCGATATCCTTGTCCGGGAGCTCCTTTAAAAGGTCAGCCAACAAAGGCCCAACATTTTCCAGACATCGTTGGCACATATCGAGGCCAGCTTCGGTGATACTAACCAGCTTTCCCCGGCCATCGTTTGGATCAGCAACAACCATCACGAGCCCACGCTTCTCTAGACGCTGGATCGTATTGGTCATCGCACCCTTGGTCACCTGGAAGGCGCTGGCAAGACGTACGGGGCTCCAATCGCCACCCAAACGCATCAAATGATTTAAGACTGTGAACTGAGAAACCTTCAGGCCATTGGGCAAGTTGCGTTCAAGCTGGTTGCGGGACAGCTGTTCAATAATCCCGATTTCGGTAAATAACCGAAAGGCTGTCTTGTCATCAGCAGGTTTCACTCTCAGCTTTCCTTCATTCTGGTTTCCAGCGGCCAGCGTGGTGCGGGGCCAACATCCGCAGCATACCCCAATCGAGCCAACATCTGCACGCGTTCACCTGAATTATTTGTCAGTTTATTATGGACACTATCAAAATATGGTTCCATGGCAGCGTACTCCTGCAATGCCTGGCTCATGGGCTGCATGACGAGGCCATCTGCAGCGACCTGAAGAGCTATGCGCATATAGGCCCGACCAGCTTCAATCTGTGCGCTGCGCGCGTTACTAGGTGTGGTGATCCACACAAAACCCATAGATGACATTGCTGCCTCTGTGACCATATCAAGGCCAATTTGAAAGGAGCTGGAAGCCGTATTCGCGAGGTTGTCACGGGTCAGGACGCCAGCGATACTCAGGGTTTCCAGAAACGCACCACCTAAGGAAATTCCATCCGGGTTGGCTTCAATCTCCTTTCGACCAATGCGCATCAAATCAACGCTTTCCTGATAGGCCTCGGGCGTTTTGATCTCATCAATCATCGCATCACGCGTGAGCGTTCGAAGGTCTAGCAACATTTTGCCATCAAACGCGACACCAGTTTGAACGGAGCCTTTTGCAGCCTTCAACAAGCGTTCAGCGATGGTATTGGAAAGGGGGCGCGCCGTATCATAAGGGTTTCGATTGGTATGGCGATTCATGGTTTGTGCAAACAGCGGATCTGGAACCAATTCGGCCTGCTTTGTCAGCTTAAGATAAGCAATAGGTCGCGTATCAAGTCGATCCTGTTCCTCACCCTCAGGGAAATATTGAATATCAGCCAAGTAGCCTTGTTCTGCCGCCGCGATAGAAAACAGCTCAAGGAAGCAGCCCAACCCGATGACTATCTGACGGCTGAACGGGTCTGTCGCTGGGAGCAATCGGTCGAGGTCACAGTTCAAGACTGCCTCGGTATCGCTTTTCAAATCGACAACCCACGGCTGGCGATTGTGCGGGTTGGGGGCCAGAATGGCATAGGACAGAGCACGCCGCA
>JABJOR010000030.1 GCA_018664265.1 Rhodospirillales bacterium | reverse complement strand
CGCGTCCGTGGTCCGTTCAATGTCAGCTCCACGGCCCAGGCCATGGGATTGGCCGCCCTGCTCGATACAGACTTCACCGAGCAAATGCGTAAAGATACCATTGAAACTCGTGAATGGACTGCAAAACAGCTCCACGGTCTTGGCATCACGACGACCAACAGCGTCGGCAACTTTATCCTGATGAGCATGGCTGATAGGATCAATCGCAGTGCTGCTGAATGCGATGCCTTTCTCAAAGCAGATGGTGTTATTGTCCGCCCAGTTGCCGGTTATGGTCTTCCAGACTGGTTGCGGGTATCCATCGGCACAAAAGATGAAATGCAGGCCTTCATTACCACCATGAAGCAGTTTTTGGAACAAACGGATTAAACGGCATGACCACATCGAATTCAGTGTTGGTTAACGGTCAGTCCAGACCCGCAGCTTCACGGATTATGCAACGGCAGTTGCCACATTTTCAGTGAAACTCATAAAACGTATAAAGGAAAGAACCCAACCGGCTCCATTTACGAAATGACGGATATCTAGCACTCCGTTAGGATGGGCGGATGGACGATTTTGGGGTTCCAGCAGGCATCATCAGCGCTTTGTCTCAAAACACTGATGATGTCTTCATGATAGTTTTGCAGATGTCAATTTTATGGGCGCTACGACACGTCCGCTAATAAAGGCAATCCTTGTGAACCGACGAGATCCAGAAGAGTACCGGATCGGATTAGGGTCGCGGCCTTCTCTATATCTACCGCTATAACGGTCATTTCCTAGAGTTTCAACATCCTGGCGAAATCTTCCTACAACTTTTTTCAAACGAGGACTGGTATTGAGTGGGGCGCGAAACTCTATGCCCTGGGCAGCAGTAAGCAGTTCTATGCCGATGATCCGCCCCAAATTATCTGTCATCCCCAATAGTCGCCGTGCGGCATGTGTTGCCATGGAGACGTGATCTTCCTGGTTGGCGCTTGTTGGCGTTGAATCAACAGAACACGGTGAGGCCATTTGTTTGTTTTCTGACATAAGGGCCGCACTTGTAATCTCAGCGACCATCAAACCACAATTAACACCTGGGTCCGGAGATAGAAAAGCGGGCAATCCAAAATTCAGGGTAGGGTCAACGATTAAAGCAATTCGACGTTGAGTTATGGCGCCAATTTCGGCAAGGGCAAGGGCGATTTGATCTGCTGCAAATGCTACCGGTTCAGCGTGGAAATTTCCGCCTGAAATGATAGCTCCATCTTCATTCATAACCAACGGGTTGTCTGTTACCGCATTGGCTTCAATTTCCAGGGTGAAGGCGACCTGGCGCAACAAACCAATACATGCCCCCATAACTTGTGGTTGGCAACGAATGCTATAGGGGTCTTGAACACGCTCGTCATCGCTATGGTGTGAATTCCTGATTTCGGAATCCTGCAACATAGTTTGCAAAAATTTTCCAACATCGATCTGACCTTTGTGGCCACGTAGCAAGTGAATTTCATCACGAAACGGGGCTGTTGACCCCATAATAGCATCTGTCGTCAAGGCTCCTGTGACCAGAGCCCCCATGGCACAACGCCAAGCTTCAAATAATCCGGCCAGTGCCAGAGCTGTCGACACCTGAGTGCCATTGATCATACCGAGCCCCTCTTTCGGGCCGAGCACCACAGGTTTCAGTCCGGCAGCTGCCAATGCCTGACGGCCAGACATTTTTTCCTCCTTATAAATTGCCTCACCTTCACCGATCATTACGGCAGCTAAATGGGCGAGAGGGGCAAGGTCTCCCGATGCGCCAACGGATCCTTGAGATGGAATAACAGGGATAACGCCTTTTTCTAACATCGCTTCAATTTGTTCAATAATTTGCCAACGTACACCCGATGCGCCGCGACCAAGAGACAGGATTTTAAGCACCATCACCAGCCGGACAATATTTTGAGCCAGCGGCTCACCAACACCACAACAGTCAGCCAATATCAGATTACGCTGAAGTTTTGCTGTATCTTTGGGGGCAATTCGCTTGTTGGCTAATTTTCCAAATCCGGTATTAACACCATAAACGGGATCGCTTCCCTCAGCGGCTTTGGCGACAATTTCAGCGGCAGCCTCAACGGCAGCTCGTGTGTCTCTACTCAATTT
>JABJOR010000294.1 GCA_018664265.1 Rhodospirillales bacterium | reverse complement strand
GTATAAGTCTACGAGCAGGATGCTTTTTTGGTCATGCAACGGGTTCGCGATGATCTGGCGGATGATTTTTCCTGGGATACCGTCTATGCAGACAAACGCACGATTAATATGGTTCGTAACTTACTTGTCTCTATCGCCCCTTATTTCGGCAACCTGAACAAACGTATCGAATGGATGCTGCCTATTATCAATTCTCATTTGACTCCGGTTGATGAAAACAACCCGGTCGTCGAATGGCAAATGACGGGTGCCATGCTCATGCGTGTCATTTTTACCATGTATGGCAATCTGTGGGCCATGCTTGATGATGATATGGAACGCCTACACCTGACCAAGACCTATGGTGCGGATATTATTGATGTTCTTTCGTCGCTGAAAAGCACCCTCGTACCCGATGAAGAATAGCCCTTCGTTATCTGCATCCCAGGCGCGTGCGAAAATGAAGTCTGTTGTTGAAGGCCTGCACGCCATCTGGAACAGTGGCGATCTGGAGGCAATTCCGGATATCTATTCCACAGACTTCGTTGTGCACTGGTCAAAGAGCGCTAAGGTGCCGGACTCACACGGCCACGCAGGTGTTAAGGCGGTCATAGAAGAAACCCGTACAGCCTTTCCCGATTGGCATGAAAACGTCGTTGATATGGTTATCGAAGGCGACCGTGTGGTGACCCGCTACATTTCAACCGGAACCCACAAAGGCCCTTTTGAAGGAATACCACCAACCGGGAAGCCTATTGAAATTGACGAGATATCCATTTACCGGATCGAAGGCGGAAAAATTGCCGAGCAATGGTGCATGGCCGATGATTTGGCGCTGTTAAATCAACTGAAATCATGACCGGGCTTCTCGTTCGCAAATTCGAAAATAAAGATGCAGCGGCGACGGCTCAGATATTTTTTGATGCCATTCATATTGGCGCTAAAGATCATTACACCGAAAAACAGAGGCGAGCCTGGGCACCTCAGGTTCCGGAGACTTCCAAGTGGCTTGAATTATTAAACTCTCAAATTTCTTATGTTGCAGAACAAGAAGGCAAGTTGGTCGGGTTTATGACTTTGATGGATGATGGTTGTGTCGACCTGACTTTTGTGACTCCCGAAAGGATCGGACAGGGTATATCAAAAGTCCTGTATGACAGCATCATTATGAAAGCTTCGAAGGCAGGTATGAAACGGCTGCATGTAGAAGCAAGTCACATGGCCCGCAAGTTTTTTGAGCGTCAGGGCTGGTCTGTTATAAATCCTCAAACGGTCGAGCGTGCGGGAGTCTCTCTTGAGAACTTCCTGATGCAGAAAGAATTATAACTGAGAATTGTCACATAAAATTCCATAACTAAAGACATAGATAACTGAAGTCCACAGTCAGGGACTGGAACAGACATAGAATGTTAGGCATAAAAATGTCTTCTCATAATCCGAAACGGATACTGAGCAGTTAAATTAACAGGTTTAATCTTTGCCAGAGCCAGTGGTCAGTGTTTCCAGGTGGAATAACCCATTGATGATTTGCCAACCGTTCTTGGTTTTCCATATCGATAGCATACTTGTAAACGTTTCTCCTGCCATAAGGCTCTCAATTTTCGCTAAGGCCGTTGTTTCGGTCCTATCAAGTGATAATAGTCGGGTGTATGTGGGCTCATTTCGAGACGCTGAAGAAGTTTCAGAAGAGAGAATAGCTTTGTACTCGCTTCGTTTTGCAATGAATGCTTCATCGTGATAATGCCCAACAATTTGTGCCTCGACATGAAATGCACGTTCCAGTTTATTGAGATCAAGATAGTAATGTGCGTCATGGTACAGCGATAAGACTTCGAGGATTTCTCCTAGGTCGCCATCAACAATCTCTATTTGGTGTTCCAGCATAACTAGAGCGCCAAATTTACAGGACGCATGATTGTTTCCAGCTCAGGTACCTTGTTTCCCAAGTTAACTGTATTAGTGACGCTGCGTAACCACTCGTAGTATAGAGCTTTGACAGAACTAATAGCGACACCCGCATCCCGCATTCGTCCAAGGCCTATTTCCTCGTCAGCATCCATACTGGCTACTGCATCGCGTAGGGTAACGACACTGTAGCCCTCATTGAGTAGGCCAATAGCGGACTGTGCGACACAAACATCTGTTTCTGTACCGACACAGATTGCTGTTTTGCGGCCTTTTGCGTTGACTTCAGCAAGGATTTCGGGGTTGCCAGCGATACCGAAGTAATCTTTATTGTGAACTTTGGTGCCTTTGGGTAATGCATCTTGGATGGCCTGGGTTAAGGGGCCAGAGTACTCAATGTCCTCTGCCATAGCGACCACTGGCACGTCGAGATGTTCAGCAACATTCAACAACCAAGAAACTTTACTAACGAGGTTCTGGCTCTTTGCTTGATCATACTTGTTCAGAAAATGATCCTGAATATCGATTAACACAAGGATTGAGTCATCGACATTAACCAATGATTTTTGTATGTTTGATGGTGCACTCATACTATGAACTCCTGTGTGCAAAGACGCACTGATGTATTGCATTTTCGATTCTAGGTAATCCTAGGTCTGATGTGCAATAAGCTCAAACGGAATGTTGTCGATCAAAGGTGAGCAACTATCTCCATACCAAAAACTAGTAATTAATGCCCGCTTCTGGCTATTAACAGTCTAACTCAATGCTCAATGTATATGTCTGCTATGCGGGCCAATGCATAGTTTTGTCGTGGCGTGGTACAGGTTTTGAGCCACCTTTCCGACAGGTCTGAGAATGGTATATCAAAAGCACTTCTTCCATCCTTGCTAAAGCCTGCGTATGATCATACCGGATAACCCGTTTACAGTAATTATTGGATAAGGAAATGGTGAGCCGCAGGACATTTATCAGGGCCGGAATGGTGACTGCTGTTTCTGCAATGACCATGAGTACAATGGAACGACCTGCATCATCTAATCAATCAAAACCAGTTGGCTTTATTGCGCCTGCTGAAGAATCCCGCCACGCACGGACCTGGATGTGTTGGCCTTCGACCGCTTCCATCTATGGCCGTTCTTCAGGATACTTTGAAAGTGTTCAAGAAACACTTGGCAGGCTGGCCGCTGCCATTGCTGAGAATGAGCCTGTTTCCATGCTTGCGGGTGCGCAACATCATGATCTGGCACGCGATTTATGTGGCCCGAACGTTACTTTAGTCGATACCCCGACGGATGATATGTGGGCAAGGGATTGCGCCCCGGTCTTTGTACGAAACGGCGATGGGCAGCTTGGGCTTGTTGATTTCAATTTCAACGGTTGGGGCAACAAACAACAACACAGCAAAGACACACGCATTGCGTCTTTTTTAGCCAAGCACCGTGGCTGTGAATACTTTAAAGCGGATATCGTCGGTGAAGGTGGTGGTTTGGAATACGATGGCGATGGAACCTTGATCTTAACCGACAGTTGTTGGCTCAATAACAATCGAAACCCGGGTTTGGATCGGGATCAGATTGAACTGGAATTACGGGCTACTCTTGGTGTCGAAAAAGTTATTTGGGTGCCGGGTGTGCGTGGCCAAGACATCACGGATGGCCATATTGATGGCGCTATCCGCATTGTACGCCCCGGTGTTCTTATGACAGGGGGCTTTCCGGGTGATACGTCCGAGTGGGGCCAGACATTGGAGGAATCACGCAACATTCTCAACAGCACGACTGATGCCCGTGGACGCTCGTTCAAGATGATTGATATTCCAAGTGCTGAAGACGTTCGATCTCACAGCCCTGATTTCTTTACAGGGTATGCGAACTACTATGTGGGCAATGACGTCGTTTACACGCCCCAGTTTGGTGATCGCAATGCGGATAAACATGCCCAAGCCACCCTCGCTAAACTGTTTCCGGATCGCAAAATCGTCACGTTGGAGATGGACCGAATATATGAAAATGGCGGCGGCATCCATTGTGTGACGCAGCAAGAACCCGTGGTTTAAGGTTCGTTTTGTAAAAATTAGATTTACGGCCTCTAATTCACAATCGTAGCAGTCAGTTGAGCTAACAGAGTAGTGGAGACCTTCAAAGAGATGCAAACGACATTGTTGATAACAACTATACGGCGGGGCGTTTTACTGATTATTGTGTTGTCCCAGTTGCTTGCGGGTCATTCAGTTTCTGCATCAGGACTATCAGACGTAGATCACTGGCTTTATTTAATCGACGTCAATCTTGATGAAGATGAAGTTTATAAGATTACAAAGTCATCCCACGATTTGATTGTTATCGACTATATTCCTTCAGAATCCGAAAACACTGATTATCCAATTGCCGAGGTTATTGATGAATGGCACGACGCCAAGCATGCAAAGCGCGTGTTGGCCTATATCGATATTGGTCAGGCTGAAAGCTACCGCACATATTGGCAAGACGATTGGGAAGTTGGCGACCCTGCGTGGATCACAGGCGAAGACCCGGATGGATGGGCAGAAAATTACCCTGTGGCTTACTGGCACAAGAATTGGCAGGCGATCTGGTTGGGAAAAGATGGAATTATTTCACGTATCGTGGAGGCAGGATTTGACGGTGTATATCTCGACTGGATTGAGGCTTACTCAGATCCCGGAGTAGCAATTGTTGCGAAAAAAGATGGCGTCAATGCACAAGATGCCATGGTCAAGTTTATCACCGATATAGCTTATCAAGGGCGAAAGCAACGACCTGGGTTTCTTGTTGTAGGGCAGAATGCATTAGAGTTGGTGTATCGAGATGATTACAGACATGTCGTTGATGGCGTTGCTCAAGAACAAACCTGGTTTGACGGTGGTGCAGATAATGCGCCTCCTGGAGATTGCCCTCTACCACGACGACGTGAGGATGTAGAAAGTGACGCCTATACCTCAGGATTGTCGCGAGCCTGCCGACGTCAACACGATACATTTGAGGAGAGCACACTACATATGAGTTCGGAGGAATATCTTGAAGATATGCAATCAGCCCAAGACTATGGATTGGTGGTTATGACAGTTGATTACGCCCTCGATCCTTCTAATGTGGCATGGATATATGCCGAGTCTCGCCGGCGAGGTTTTGTTCCCTTTGTCAGTGAACGCGGCCTCTCTACTTTTGCACCTGCACGATATTGACGCATTGTTTTTCAAATTTCCATCTGTCGAAAGGGTGTTCTCCTGGTTTGAACAATTTTGGCTAACAACGATTTAGGAACTTAAATGCTTGAAGAAACCACCAGGGCTGCTGAAGTCTTCGCCCTCGTCGTCGCAGCTTTGGGTGTTGCGATAGTGATTTTTTCAGTAATTGCAAAGCGCAATATCTTTGTCTTCACCGCAGGGGGTTTGCTCGGTGCCGGGGCTCTAATGGCACCTGTATTATTGCGTGCACCACCCGTTTCGGTCGTCATTGTACAGGAGCTAGGCGAAAGCATAGAGATCAAAGAGCATTCCGGTTTTTATGGTGGAAATTACATATCCCCCGACGGTCGACAAGTTGCCATCGAGACCAATAGAACGTGGGGGCGAACCGCTACGGTCATCGTTAACAACACCAACCGCTTGGTTACCATTACCAGTCATCTGTATTCTCAATTCAGAATTGCTGGTGGCGGGCCACCGGCGTTGATGTCGTTTGTATTGCCTGGGCACATGCGAATATTTCCGCGCCGCATTAGCTTTACGGGCTCAGCCGATGAAGGCCCTCCCCATGAGATAACAGCGGCGCTCTCGGTGGACTTTATCCTGTATCTTGCTTACTCAAGTAAACCTTACGACCCGAGTCTGGATGGATACCAAGCTGAGTTAGAGGCTAAACTTGATGCACCGCCAGGACAAAAGCAGCAAAAACTTTGGTAGCTTAATGGGGAAGCAAGCAAAATGTTGGGCAACGAATAGCCAGGAGGCAAAACTAGATTCACTAATCCGCATAAGTCCTGCGATCCAGTATGTAGGTTGGCATTAGGCCTCTTCCATGCTCCACGGACCCCCAAAGGTCTTTGTCTTCAATATATTTAAAGCCTAAATTTTCAATTATCTTTTTGGAGCCCGCATTACCAGCATAGTGGCATACGTCCATGCAATTATGGTTGGGGTTTTGAAAATACCAATCTACACTGGCGTTAGCTGCCTCAAATCCTATGCCTTTCCCCCAATGGGCTTTACCATATCCAAAGGCAAGCTCTGCATCCTCATCGCCAAGCTGGCTTGGTGAGAAACCGCAGAAACCTAGCAACATTCCCGGTGTTGCGAGTTCATCGACGCCAGAGCAAACAGCCCAGCCTCCATAACTCTCCGTTACCCATAATTGGGAATAGCCGTCAATGTAATCCGTCTGTGCCATTTTACGCTGTTCTTCATGATTAGCGGGTGCTTCAGGCAATGTGACCATTACGTCTGGATCGCTCAATATTTCCCGTATCATGCTATCGACATCGTCGCCTGTGAACGGGCGTAATATCAGGCGTTCAGTTTCTAGAATGGGCGCTTCCATAATCATCTCCGGTTAACAGACATCAATGAGTATACTATCAACACATATGCGGCATGTCACATTAGCTGAAGGCCTGTCAAAAAAAGTTGCTCACATTGGTAACGAAATTTGCTTTACTTTGATTCAATATCGAAAGCTATATGGGTAATGTAAAAAGAAAGGATACCTTGATTATGCCTACTCTTTCAGACCTTAAAGGCTTTGCTTATCCATCTCCAACTGGCGTTTCATCTGTTGTCGGTAATATGCCCTGGCATTTTGCTACGGAGCACTTGTGTATTGCTTATGAAAGTAATCCAGAAGCCGTGGCAGCCTATTTGCCTGAGCCGTTACAACCTTCAAAAAATAATCCTGCACAGGTCATTATTGATTTTGGTAAGTGGTATTGCCTGTGGGACGAACCTGACATGCCGACCATAAACCCGGAGCGGACCTGGTATAATGAAACCGTCATCTGGATCGGGTGCTCCTACGAAGGACAAGATGCGCGGTTCTGTGTTCAGACCTGGGTTGATAAAGATTTCAGTATGGTCCGGGGCATGATCATGGGGTTTAACAAAAAAATTGGTGAGACCTATAAGACAACCTATCACCCGCTAAACCCCGGCATGCCAAAGATGGGTCCTGGCGCAGGACTAAGCGGCTATGTGGCGAGCCATGGTGAACGTCTCATGCAAGGCGGGATGCAGATCGAGGCAGAAATACCTTTTGCGGAAATACCGGAATTGATGCGGTTGGGGCAGATTAACTTGCGATATTTCCCCAGTATGGACCCAAGCGGTAAGCCTTCTGTGTGTGAGCTGATTCAACTTGAGGCAACAGATATACGAACAGGGTGTGCTTTCACAGGGCCGGGACATATTGATCTTTTATCAAGCCGGCTTGAAGAACACACAAACCTCGAAGTTCGTAACGTTACAGGCGGCTACTATTTTGAAAATGGTTGCACGATTACGGGCGGAAAGGTTCTTCATAAATGGGTGTAGAGGGACACTGGGCAAAAATTAAATTTTTACCAAATTATGATGCCCAGAACGGCTGGCATAACATTTTGCCAGAAGCGCCACCTGTT
>JABJOR010000293.1 GCA_018664265.1 Rhodospirillales bacterium | reverse complement strand
GTTTTTAATGACCAACACTTCCCCTGGAAGTACCCGCTTGATACCAACGAATGGCGTTTGACGCCCCGTTGTAAATTGTAATTGTAAAAGTTCATCACGTTTTTCAGGAACGATCTCCGCCTTAACAAATCCAACCCCAATCAAGGCTTGTGCTTCTGATGCAAAAACAAAGCCCCTGTCCGATTCTACGTAATAGAGCGGTTTGATCCCAAATGGGTCACGAGCCAAAACCAGTTGGTTCTGCTCCGAATCATCAATGGCAATCGTATACATGCCCCTCAGATGCTTAACGAAATCCAATCCGTGCTGGCGATAAAGATGTAATGGCAGCTCACAATCCGAATTTGTTACGAAATTGCTATCCTTCATACTTTCGCGCAGTTCCAGATAGTTATAAATCTCGCCATTTGCGATCAGCGCTATACCAGGCTTGTCTTCTGACTCATAAAAAGGCTGATCTCCACCTGCCAGATCAATAATAGCGAGCCGTACCTGGACCATGCCCAGATTATCACGAATATGTTGGCCTTGTCCGTCAGGCCCACGATGCGCCAGCGCACTGGCAAGCCCATCCAGCTCTGCCTTTAGTGGAGGCGAGCCATCTATCATTTGAATGCCAGCAATACCACACATCAGCTTTGATCCAATATGCGGTTAAAGAAATCGAGATACTTCTCGACCACGGCTTTTTCCGTAAAGTACGTTTCATATTCAGAGCGCCCAGCCATCACCAAGAGTTCCGATAATTCATGATCTGCCAAAACTTTAGAAATTCCCTGCGCCAAGGCCTCACTATCATCAACAGGTGACAATAAACCATTTTCACCAGAACGAATCAGCTCTGTTGGGCCTTGGGACGCAGCAGCCACAACAGGCTTTCCTGCCGCCCAACCCTCTATCACCACATTCCCGAGAGGTTCATGGCGCGAAGGGCAAACGTAGACATCACAGGATGCCAGCAAAGCAGAAACATCTTGCCGCCAGCCAAGAAAACATACCCTGTCTTCCACGCCTTTCGCTCTTGCCTGTGTTTCCAAAGCAGCCCTTTCCGGCCCTTCTCCAGCAATCCAGACATAAACGCCTTCAAGGCTAGGCAGGGCATCAATCAGAACATCAAATGCTTTATTTCGATGCAGCCGCCCAAGCGATAGTAATAAGGGGGCACCCTCAGGAGTTGATAATTCAGCCTTAGAAACGGGTTGTGCTTTTTCAATAGAAACAAAATTCGGAAGATACTGTACGCGATTTTCGGGCCAACCTTCTTCTTTAAGATATTCAACAATGCCCTGTGTGTTACCCACAATATAGTCACAATGGCGATAATATTTCAGGTCATAGTATCCGCCCTGCCTGGCGATCAGTTTATACCCCGCCCCGGCGGGCATCATCTTTGTTGCCCTGTTCATCCAGGTCAAAACGATATCGGGATTAAATTCGCCAACAATTTTTTTCAATTGTCGTGAGGTCTGGAAATCAAGCATCCCGCCAAAATTCAATTCTACCGGATCAACCCCGCCAGTCCGAAGTCTCGAGGCTCGGCCTTGATCTTTTCGGATTATAACTTTCTGGGTAACCCCGGCATTATGAAGGCCAACTACGAGACGTTCATAGAATGTTTCAGCGCCACCGTGCTCAGCACCCGCCATGGCCTGAAGAACGCGCATTTAGTCCTGCTCCAGCTTGGCTTTGAGATGCGATAACAATGGATATAGTCCTGCACATAGCGCTATCAAAAGGCCGTAACCGCCCTCACGGTAACCTTTACGTGAAACATAACATTTTAAAAATCTGGAAAATAACCGTCGAATATTATTGGCTGTAGAGCCGACCTCGCCTTGCGCGCGCATATCCTTCGCTTTGGCTGTGCTGTAACTATCAAGGCGCCTAATCATATCTGAAATATTTCGATCAACATAATGATCCAGCGCCCCGGTCAGCCTGGGGCCTTTTTCGCCTTTCCAGATCAAGCTCGGGTGCACTCTTTGTTTACCCCAAACCTTCACACCCTTGCGGGCTAAGCGCGGCACAGCTGATGTTCCAAAGGAGCACCCCCAGCCGTAGCGCACAAGGCGGCCTCCAACAAAATTATCAACGGGGACTTCATGCCACCCAAATGTTGAGGTCTCAACAGCATGCCGGACACTGTGTGCCAGTTCTTCACTAACATGTTCGTCACTGTCCACTTCCAGAACCCATTCGCCCCGGCAAAACTCGATACCAGCATTGCGACGGTCACCTTCTATATCCCATGACCCTTCAAGCAATCGGTCCGTATATCGTTCTGCAATCTGCTTTGTGTTATCGGTGCATTTATCGAGCACGACAACAATTTCATCCGCGAATGACAACTTGTCGAGACAACTCGCCAAGCGTTCTTCCTCATTGTGGGCAACGATCAGAATTGAAAGTGCGATATTGCTCATTCTCCTACCCTTTGCCAGAGTTCTGTTGCAGCATTTTCAACTCTATCGACCGTCAAGCCGGACATCAACTCCAGGTTATCCGCGTTCTGATAATCATAGTTCTCAGGGAACACTCCTGCAAAATCAAGATCACCGCGCGTGAACATGGCTCGGTCCCCCCAAGGCGAATATAAATCTTCTCGAGAGGGGCCAAACAATCCAAGTGTCGGCACCCCTGCTGCGGCTGCCATATGCATAAGGCCAGAATCATTGCCAACAAATAAACTGGACCGCTTGAGGCAGGCATAAATTTCAAGCAAGCTTAATGTGCCCATGCAATCAATCATCTGATCAGCCGGGATATTTTCAAGCACATGAGACGCCTGTTCCCGTTCATTTTGCGTTCCAAAAACCATAACCTTTGCACCGGGTAGCACGCCTGCCTCACTTGTTAATCGCTTGATTAATTCTACAAAATTTTCTGCGGACCAGGACTTGGGCTTCCAATTGGCTACCGGTGCTATGGCAATTATCGGCTTGCCGGATGGCAACAACCTTTCCGCCGTTTTTTTGTGATCATCAGTGCACCACAGTTTTGGAGTTGGTGGATTATTCACCATTCCTAAAAGGGCACCATTACGTGCCACGCGATGCACTGACATATGTTTACGCCCCAGATGCCAACTTTTGTGTGTTGCCAATAAATAACTTATTGGTGCATTGCGCAGATCAACAACCGCGTCCCAAAACGTCCCAACACAAGCGAGCCACATATCCACCCAGTGCATAGACCAACGCTTTTTACTGAGCACGATAATTTTTTCCAACCTCGGCACAGCTTCGAATAATCCAGCTGCTGCTGGGCCACACACAATGGTTACCCTGGCATTCGGATTTTCTTCAAGCAGATGTTGCAGAACCCCTGTGGAGAGAACCGCATCACCAACCCGTGTCGCTGTGATGAAAAGTATTTTCATAGAACTCGTTATACTTCTATATCAAGGGCTTGCAAAGATAATGGTAACGTCTATCTCAATGTACTAATATGATCATCAAGAAAAGAGAGAACAATGACTAAAAATACCTGTGTGATCCTTAATAATCGAGGCTTGGTTGCTGTGAGCGGCAGTGATGCACGCACGTTTTTACAAGGAATTGTCTCTTGTGATGTTCATAAAGTTTCGCCCCAAACAACCGTATATGGGGCCTTTCTAACCCCACAAGGGAAATACTTGTTTGATTTCTTTATTGCTGAGCAAAACGGAGACCTGCTACTGGATATTGAGCGCGACAGAATTGCTGATTTCATAAAGCGCTTGTCTCTATATAAGCTCCGCTCTGATATATCTTTAGCAGACGTATCTGATCAGTACGAAATAATAGCATTATTTGGTGAAAAAGACCTGTTTTCCACCCTGCAATTGGGCACGACCCCCGGCGCAACAAAGCCGTTCGGGAATGGCATAATCTGTACTGATCCAAGGCTTGTTGAAGCTGGTGCGCGTGTAATTATTCCAACGTCCGATGGAGACACCGTTACCAACTCATCCGATTTCTCTCAATCCACTCAAGATGCCTATGACCAACACCGTATTTCCTTAAGCCTGCCGGACAGCACACAAGACTTGATTGCTGAGAAATCAACATTGCTTGAAAACGGATTTGATGAATTGAACGGTGTTGATTGGGATAAAGGTTGCTACATGGGACAAGAGGTAACTGCGAGGACCAAACATCGTGGCTTGTTAAAGAAACGCTTGGTATGTGTTGATATTGAAGGCCCACCCCCTAAGGCAGGCACACCAATTACATACAATGACAGAACTTTTGGCGAAATGCGATCATCGTCCGGTAATATGGGGCTTGCATTAATCAAGCTTGATTTTTTTGAAGAACAGGGCAAAACAGAAGCTGCTCTGAACGCAGATAACGCCACTATTACTCCGAGGAAACCCAATTGGGCGACTTTCTAAAAAACCTTTTTCGGGCTGCTTTTCCTGCTGATCCAAATCAGGTTGGCACTGCCGTCTTTGCTGAACCGGGAACAAGTGAAGCTATTCTTGGAAAATCAGAAGGCATGTTAAAGATTGTTAAAACGGCTTATCGAAGACGGTTTCAGGAATATGGACCTGAGCCACAAGGGGTTTACTGGAGTAATGCAGAAAACGTCAAACGACGCTTCGATGTATTATGCCGTATATTCGACCCACAGGATATTGCACTTGGCGAATCAAGCATTAATGATCTGGGGTGTGGTTATGGCGCACTCTACGATTATCTGGTGAGCAATCCCATCATGCGTGGAGGAAGTTATTACGGATATGATATCTGTGAAAACTTGCTTGATGCCTGTGCCAAAAGGGTCAAAGACCCACGAGCACATTTCCATCAATCCATGCGCGCAACAGAAACAGCAGATTACTCCCTTGTTTCAGGAACGTTTAATCTGAACATAAATGCCGATGATAATCAGTGGCTCGCCTACGTTTTGGCGTCTCTTCAAGATTTGTGGGACAAAACCGATAAAGGTATGGCCTTCAATATGCTCCACATCAAAGATAAAACATCACAAGATGGTTTATATTATGCCGATCCACTCGTTTTCGAAGGC
>JABJOR010000029.1 GCA_018664265.1 Rhodospirillales bacterium | reverse complement strand
GCCCTGCGCGAGACCGAGGAAGAATGCGGTATTGATCGCGCAAAAATCAAACCCATCGGGCGAGCAAATACCTATCTGACAGGAACCGGGTTTTCAGTCACCCCAATCGTCGGGACTCTTAACCCGCCCTTTGAATATTCTCCCGATCCGGTTGAAGTCGCAGAAATTTTTGAAGTGCCGTTGGCATTCATCATGAACCCGGACAACCATCAACGTGAAACACGCATTTTTGATGGAGATTTAACGTGGTATACTTATGCCATGCCCTATAATGACTATCACATATGGGGAATAACGGCGGGTATATTGCGAAATTTCTATGAAATCATCGCAGGCGAAAAAATCGAAGATCTAGCATTGGTGGAATAATAACAGCCATGTCACGCATTCTAATTCAGATAATCCTACCCCTCATCGCGCCCTTTGCAATTTATGCTCTGTGGTTGTGGTATGCAAAAAAACGCGCTGAAACCACTGGAGATGAGCCGCCCGCCTTTACCCGTGGCTCGGCTTTCTGGTCAATTATCCTTGGTTTTCTCCTGATGGCTGGGTCACTGGCATGGATTGCCGCATCAAGCGGGGTTCCGGCTGGCTCAGGAGTATATGAAGCTCCACGCCTGGAAAACGGTGAAATAACAGAGCCAACTTACACACCGAAAAATTCAAATAGCGAGACCTCACAGTGATAAACCGTAAAGAGCTGTACTCCTTTGAGGTCAAGGAGTTGGAGCCCACCGGACAGATTGAACCGCAAGACTGGATGACAGACAGTGACGTTCAATCGATCTTTAACATTTTGGAAATAGCAGGATTTGAGACTCGCTTTGTTGGCGGGTGTGTTCGGGATGCCATAGCCAAACGGAAAGTTAACGATGTAGACATCGCCACCACGGCAAAGCCCAATGAGGCCATGCGCTTGCTGGAAACCGCCGGAATAAAAGTTGTTCCAACAGGCATTGAGCACGGCACAATCACTGCTGTAATCAATAGCAAAAGTTATGAAATCACAACTTTGCGAGAAGATGTCGCAACAGATGGCCGCCACGCTGAAGTCGCCTTTAGCAATGACTGGGTTGTTGATGCCGGAAGACGTGACTTCACCATCAATGCCATGAGCGCCACACGCAACGGCAGCGTATACGATCCGTTCAATGGGCTTTCTGACCTTGCTTATGGAAAAGTAATATTCATCCGCAAGCCGTCGGATCGCATTGCAGAAGATTATCTTCGGATTCTACGCTTCTTTCGTTTTCACACCAGTCACGGGCGCCCGCCCATCAGCCGCGAGGCTTTGGCTGCTTGCCGACTGGCAGCAGGCAATCTTAAAAGCTTATCCGGGGAACGGGTTCGAGATGAAATGCTGAAGATACTGTCAGCAAACAATGCGCCCGATACATTGATTCTGATGAATGGCGAAAAAGTTTTGAAAGAGGTCTTGCCGGAAGCCAGCAAGTTTGGCGATTTACGCGCGCTGAACTGGCTTTGCACGACAGCCATGCAACTGGATGGCATTGAAATCGATCCCATACGAAATCTCGCGATCTTGTTGCCAGCAGACACCACAGCAATCACTGCAAAAGGCATTGCCTCACGTTGGCGACTCAGCAACGCAGAAAAGAACCGTCTTATAAACCTTACTGAATTTCCAGAACCTGATCCAATGGCTCCATCCGCTGGCCATATTCGCCAACTCTATAAAATTGGCATTGATCTTTTCACTGACCAGTGTCTGATGACCTGGGCTCGTGAAACAGGTGATGATGCCAACCTTCCAAAGGATCGCAAAGCAGCATGGCTGGCACTCATGGAAATGATTACCACTTGGGAAAAGCCGACCTTCCCCATCAGTGGCGAAGATCTGATGGGCCTTGGCATTCAGGAAGGCCCGAAACTCGGTGCACTGCTCGATCAAGCCAGAGATTGGTGGATAGACAATGATTGCACTCCGGACCGGGATGCATGCCTGAAAAAGCTGGAATCATTCCTGTGACTGATACTCCTTACTTCCGTGCACAAGCTTACAATAACGCATGGGCCAATTATCGACTTCTTTCTGCATGTGCAGAATTATCCAGCGAAGAATTATCGGCACAGCGCACAAATTTTTTCCCGACAATTATTCAAACGCTTAATCACAACCTGACCGTGGATTGGTATTATGTCAGCGCCCTAGAAGGAAACTGCATTGGCGCTGCTGCGTATGATCCGGAAAATCCATATCAATCATTGGCCGACATCGAGAAAGAACAACGTGCTGTTGATCGTCGATTGATTGCTGTGTGTGAAGGCCTAAATGAAGCCAGGCTCCCAAACATGATCGACATGCCACGAAATGGCTGGATTCAAACTGAGCCATTTTCGCGCATTCTGCTCCATCTCCTCCAGCATCAAATCCACCACCGTGGCCAGGTGCATGCCATGCTCGCCGGAACGAACGTTGCACCACCCCAACTGGATGAATTTTTCCTGGGACATAAACGCGAACAAGCCCTGAGGGAACAGGACTTTAAAGCGCTCAAATTCGATGAAGGTAAGATTTGGCGCTAACTAAATAACGTTCCCAAACGGGTCAAACTTTCTTCAGGCCAGTAATCATTCCGATCATAGAATTCTTCAACGGCTGGAATGTTCTCTGACAAGGTAACCCATGGTTGTTTTGTGCTGGTATAAATATGAATATCCGGGGGTAGTAGGCTTGCATCATCCAGTGTTCCGACACGGATAAAACTGACAAGATCACCTGCACCGGCGTAATGGCTCCAAACAGCTACACGACATTTGGGGCATCGCACGATCTTTTGGCCTTTGCCGCTGGGTGAAGGCGTATCCACCAATTCAGTAACACCTTGCGTTAAAACAACCCGGTCTGTTTCGATCATTGCATTCAGAGCAAAAGAAGCGCCAGTTCCACGCTGGCACCATGTACAATGACAGCAATGCACAAACATCGGCTTGCTTGTCAGGTGGTAGCGCACTTCACCACACGTGCAACCGCCTTCCAATGTAGCATCATCACCAATCGTATTCATAAGCGTTTCTCCCTCAATGGATTTCGACAAACAAAACACCGGCTACAAGTATGAAAATGCTCGCACCAAAAGCAGCTACAGCAAGCTTCGAGAGCACCTTATATGTCGGATTGCCCTGAAATTTTGTGGCGGCGCGCCATATGGCGACACAAATCAATGCCAGATATAAAACCACAATCATAAAAGCAAAGAGAATAGCGTAAGCAGTGGCATCATCAGGAACGTCGGTTAACGCCAGCATGGTCGACAAGACTGTTAAAAAAAGCCCGCCACCTAAACCTCCGAACAACCAGAAGGTTTTCCACAAAGGTAACTCGCCTCGCCATAGTCGGATAAACATATATTCTACGCCATTTCTATAAGTGAAACACTGGGAACAACAAGATCGTGAACAATGCGCCATGTATCAGGATCAGTCGCTTCCAACAAGCCAAAGCGACCATCTGTCGGTTGAAACACAGAACCATCCAACCGCACCGCGTATCCTCCAGCTTCCTGATATAACAAAGACCCTGCCGCATGATCCCAGGGCAGGGTTCGATAATACAGAACAAAGTGCTTATCGCCGTTCAACATGGAAAGGTATTCGTGTCCGGCGCACATGGTGGCTGAAATTTCTGAAAATAATGCTTTTGAGGATTCAGCCGTATCGCGTAAATCATCCGGCAGGAATTTGGTCAAAATTCCACCATGCATTTTTTCTGGCGCAGGCGCTTTTGCAATATCCAGCCGCTCACCATTTAACTGGCTGCCGCCACCAATTTCGCCAACAGCCATACGTTCGCCAAGAGGATCAAAAATCCAACCTGCACAGGTGCGCCCTCGAACAATTAAAGATACCATAACCGCGAAGGCCGGATTCCCGTTTGCAAAGTTTCCAGTGCCATCCAGAGGGTCAATCACCCAAACCGGAGCATCCCCTTCAAATCGCTTGAGGACATCTTCATCTTTATAGGTCATTTCCTCGCCGACAATGTTTGATCCGGGCAACATTTTGCTCAAGCCCTTGCTTAGGCGAAATTCCGCCGCCATATCGGCAACGGTCACCACATCGCCGGGAGATTTCTCCTGCACCTGGCTTTCCGATAAATTTCGAAAGTGCGGCAAAATGTCTAGCTCTGCAGTCTCACGGATTAAATCTTCAACATCTGCAAAGGGGATTTCAGGGTAGCTCACGCGGGAAATCCTCCGACCTGACGCAAGGCTTCCCCCAGAACAACCCCGGCGGTAACAGCGACATTCAGTGAGCGCATGCCACTAGCCACTGGCACAATCACCCGTGCATCAACACTATTATGAACATCATCCGGCACCCCAGCACTTTCTCGACCCAGCAGCAAGATATCCCCAGCCTGATAGGCAAATTCTGTGTGTGGCACAGCACCCTTCGTGGTCAGCAGAACGATTCGCCCTTCTGTGTGATTGCTTTGAAAGTCCTGCCACGAGGCATGGCGCTTTAAATCCACCTTATCGAGATAATCCATCCCGGCCCGGCGCATGCGCTTTTCATCCCACACAAACCCGCAGGGCTCAATTATATCCACTCCTACCCCCAAACAGGCAGCAGTTCGCAAAATCGATCCTGTGTTTTGTGGAATATCTGGCTCATAAAGGGCTAATCGAATAGTCATTGGTACATATTATTCCGGTTTATGACACACAACGCAGAGCTTGTTGTCGTCCGAATCGCGCATATAAGCTGCATAGTAATCAGCGTGATAATGTGGCCTCAATCCCGGCCCGCCTTCGTCTGTGCCACCATTTGCCATGGCAGCCACGTAAAAAGCATCTACGGACGCTCTGTCAGGGGCGAGGAAGCCTATCATCATGCCATTGCCAACGCTGGCTGGTTGCTCGTCAAAGGGTGCCATCAACCAGGTTTGGTTGCCCTCACCCGTCCCGTAACCCGTTGCTACACCTTCATAATCAGCGAAATGAACATGTCCAATAGTTGCCAGAGTGGCATCATAGAACTGTCTTGCTTGCTTCATATCATTAGTACCGATAGTCACATGTGAGAACATTTATTACGCCCTTTTATCGAATCCCGGAATAACCGAGTTGTTTAGTATAAATCCCTGAATTAAAAAACCACGCAATTGTGGCACCTTACCCCTTTCAATCCCAGAGATTTTGCAGTATACCGACCCACTGCGTGGGGAAACATATATCTGCATGCTCGGGCATTACCCGACAAACAGACATATCAGGCATCCCGCGTTTTATTTTGGGTTTTAAAGATGACCCGTGTAACGATTTGTAATCAACCATGCAACCCGGACATAGAAGGGGGTTTTAATGGCTAATCCTGCGAATGCAGCACTCGATCCGTCAACCGAAGACGAGAGTGGCCGCCGTGATTTCCTGCTTGTTGCCACTGCGACCATTGGTGGTCTTGGCACAGCACTAGCCGTCTGGCCGTTCATTCATTCAATGAACCCGGCCAAAGATACATTGGCACTTTCATCAACTGAAGTTGATCTGTCTCCCATCGAGGAAGGCCAGAGCATCACAGTCGTATGGCGCGGAAAACCCGTGTTTGTGCGTCACCGCACAGGCGACGAGATTGAAGAAGCCCAAGGCGTCAGCAATACGGATTTAATTGATCCAGAAAGCGATGCAGACCGCGTAGAGAAGCCTGAATGGCTGATCATGGTCGGTATCTGCACCCATCTGGGTTGCATACCGCTGGGCCAGAAAACCGGTGAGCCGGAAGGCGAATTCGGCGGGTGGTTCTGCCCCTGCCATGGTTCCCACTATGATACTTCAGGCCGTATTCGCAAAGGTCCCGCACCGAAGAATCTATCGATTCCGGATTATGCGTTCCTTGAAGATACTACCGTCAAGATCGGGTAAGGAAACAGAAAATGTCTGCACCATCTACTCTCGAATTGAAAAACCCGGTCCTGAAATGGGTTGAACACCGTCTTCCGGTCTTCAGCTTTCTGGACAACTCTCTGGGTACAAACTACCCCGCTCCCCGTAATCTGAATTACTGGTGGAACTTCGGCTCTCTGGCCGGAATTATTCTGGGTATCATGATTGTCACCGGTATTTTCCTTGCCATGCACTATACAGCGCATGTGGATTATGCCTTTGAATCTGTCGAGCGCATCATGCGCGACGTGAACTATGGCTGGTTAATCCGCTACGTTCATATGAATGGCGGCTCCATGTTCTTTATCTGCGTCTACATCCACATGTTCCGTGGCATGTATTACGGTTCCTACAAGCAGCCACGCGAATTGCTGTGGATCATCGGTGTCCTTATCTTGCTTGCCATGATGGCAACAGCATTCATGGGTTACGTCCTTCCTTGGGGCCAGATGAGCTTCTGGGGTGCTACCGTTATCACCAACCTGTTTTCGGCTATTCCTATTGTCGGGGATTCAATTGTAACTCTGCTTTGGGGTGGCTTCTCGGTTGATAACCCAACCCTGAACCGCTTCTTCTCGCTGCACTACCTGTTACCGTTTGTTCTTTGCGGTCTGGTTATTGTGCATATTTGGGCGTTGCATATTCATGGTTCCAACAACCCGTTGGGTGTTGAAAAGCGTGAGCCGGAAGACACTATTCCGTTCCATCCTTACTATACCATCAAGGATTTGTTCGGTCTGGGTGTGTTAATGATCTTCTTCCTTGGTTTCGTATTCTACGCCCCGAACTTCTTTGGCGAGCCGGATAACTATATCAAGGCCAATGCCATGGTCACGCCAGCGCACATTGTTCCTGAATGGTACTTCCTGCCGTTCTACGCAATCCTGCGCGCGGTGCCCGACAAGCTGATGGGCGTGCTGGCGATGTTCGCGGCGATTGGCGTGTTGTTCATTCTGCCTTGGCTTGACCGGTCACCGGTGCGTAG
>JABJOR010000292.1 GCA_018664265.1 Rhodospirillales bacterium | reverse complement strand
TGAGCACCAATTTGTTCTGTTGCCCTTGCCGTTTGATTTGCAAGGTTTTTGACTTCTGCTGCCACAACGGCAAAGCCTTTACCTGCATCACCAGCACGTGCGGCCTCAATTGTGGCGTTCAATGCCAGCAGGTTGGTCTGTTCTGCAATGTCGGTGATCAATTCAACAACTTCACCAATTTGCTTGGCAGAAGCAACCAGCCCTTGAACAGCATTGTGGCTGTTTTGAGCCTCTTCTACGGCGTTCGAGGACATGGTTGATGAATCAGCCACTTGGCGGGTGATTTCATTGATCGAACTGGATAACTCCTCAGCGGCAGTTGCAACTGTTTGAACATTGCTGCTGGCCTCTTCGGATGCAGAGGCAACAGCCAAGGATTGTGCATTGGTTTGCTCAGCTGTTGTTGCCATGGTGCTGGAAGAAGATAACAACTGAGTTGCTGCCCCGGCTACGGTTTCAACAACTTCACCTATGCGGGATTCAAATTCGCCAGTGACATCGGTAAGGAACTTGAGTTTAGCTTCATTTCTTTCATGCTCCTCACGATTGGCAGTTTCTTGTGCCAGTCGTTCCTTTTCTGCAGCTTCGTCACGTTCTTTTTGACGTTGCTCGCGAGCGATGCGCTCATTTTCAGCTTCTTCACGAAGTTCCTGGCGCTCAATCATGCCGTCTTTGAAAACTTGCACAGCTTCTGCTATGTCACCAACTTCATCGGCGCGATCTTTAGCGGGAATTTCAACATTTGCGTTGCCGCCAGACATTTCTGTCATTGTATCGGTTATTTCAATGATTGGATTGGCGATGCTGCGGGCGATTATAAAACCTGTTCCAATGATGGCAATAACACCAATAACTGCTATGACCATCATCATTATTTGCATGTTGCTAATAGCCGCAAAAGCTTCTGATTCATCGATTTCGACAATTAGGCCCCAAACAGTATCTCCGACCTGGATTGGTGTGTAGGCTGACAGTACAGGATTGCCGTTATAATCGATGATAATGTGTTCTGCTGTCTTGCCATTCAAGACTTCACGAGCCGCTTCGGTATCAACGATTCCTTTGACTGGATCGGCAAACGATGCATTGACTGTATGATTTTCAGGATCAAGAAATGAATCAGATCGCATTAATTTATCTGAGCCAATTAAGTAACTTTCTCCGGTTTCCCCCAATCCTGCTCTTTCAGTCATCATGGCATTGATGTTGTCCAGTGATAACTGAAGCGCAACAATGACTTCAACTTCGTTATCTTCGGGATGAACAATTGGCATGGCCATGAAGGCTGCCGGATCACCATTGGATGGCGCATAAGGGGCAAAGTCTTCAATGGTAAATTTTCGAGATTCAATGACCCGCCGGGTTAATTTTCCGAGGCCGGAATCCATGTATTTGCCTGATACCATATTGGTATGAAGATCAACTTCTTCCGCAGCTGTGTAAAAAACATAGCCATTAGACTGTATCAGGAACAGATCGTAGTAACCGTAAAGATCAACATATTTTTGATAGTAGTTCTTGCCAGAGGCGTCCACTGGGATAACGGCTTCCGCCAAATCGATTTCTGCAAGCAGTGCCCAGGTTAATCCAAAAGCATTAATGGGCGTCCATGCGGACATCACGGTGCCACCAGTATAATCTACGACGATATCTTCTGATGTTTCACCATTGAGAGCCCTTTTCGAGGCCTCAGTTTCAACACTGCCTTTGTCCGGGTGTCGGAAGGAGGCCGTAACGGAATGATGTTCTGGGTCCAGATATGAATTTGAGCGCATCAACATATCTTGCCCAACCAGGTATGTTTCTCCCGTTTTGCCCAAACCGGCACGTTCGCTCATAACATTCGAGATCGCATCTAGCGGCATCTGGAATATTAGGACGCCAGATTTTAGCCCGAAGGCATTAAACACGGGAGACGCTATGAACCCGGCAGGGGCATTGTAGGACGGAGCGTAGAGAGCCAAGTCATCGAAGGCTACGAAATTCGGGTCATCAGAAGCATTTGCTTCTTTGAAGACCCTGCCAAGGCCTGTATCTGCCCAAGGGCCATTTATCAAGTTTGTCGCATAGTCCAGTTCTTTAAATACAGAATAAACCATGTTGCCACTTTGGGAATCGACCAGGAAGATATCATAGTATCCAAACTGCTCCAGGAACTCTCTAAAAGCGGGGTGGAATTTTTTGTGTGCTTTGGTGTAATCGGATTTATCACTGCCCGCATTCAACAGGTGTTTGTTACCAAGAGGATTGGCATTTTTCAAAATATACTCATGCTGGAATAAAACAGCTTTCTCAGACAACGATGCCAAAACAGAGCCAACATCAATAGATGCGTTGTTATTTTGGTTCTCATATTCAATTTGAAACTGATCAGAATAATATTGGCCCAATTCTTTGCGCATGCGGACAATGTCTGAGTCGTTCAAGTTTCTGCCAAAGTTGCTGAAACTTGAGCGGTATGTTTGCATGGCATCAATGATCATTGTGTCTTTGGACAGAGTTAGTATCTGTCCTTGTATATTGTTAAAATAACTTTCAACGGCATTCTTCTTATTGGCGCGGACTGCCGTGAGTTTTTCGAACGCTTCTTCCATCAACGTCGTTGCCGTTGATGTCAAAACTTCCATGTCATTTTCACGGGCTGCCAGATAATCATTAACTTGGGTTTTTTTGACTTCGCGGATGCTCTGAAGTTGATTGAACGCTGATTTCTCAAGGGCGTCTCCGCTTTTTTGCACGGATAGAATGCTAATTACAGCAAACGGTATCAGGCCTATTAACAAGAAGCAGGAAATCAAGCGGGACTTTAATTTTAAGGTTATACCAAACATAGTTTGTTCTTCCTTTTCGTAAAGAGGTGCTGTGTTTCAAGTTAAATTATGTGCCGCTACCCTTGGTGTGTCTGTTCGTAGAATTAATCTAACTATATTTTTAAAAATCTATTTAGCGAAATGAAAATATTTATTTAAAAAGCATCTGAATATATTAATTTCGATAACAATAATACTTTGTAATAATTTTTTTCCTTAAATAAAAATATGTAAATAATCATGAATTTTCATGTTATTTTTAATACAAATTAGATTATTATTCTTATGTAAAAATATTTTTTTGTCAATTAATATATAATTTTTTGTTATTTTGACTGAATTGCAAGTTTCTATATATGGAATAAAACTGTTTCCTTCAATTTCAATGGTTCTGAAACAAATTTACTTTCCTTTTATGAAATTGCTATTTGAAAAATTGGAGTTTCATGTGTTAGGGTCATTTTAGAAAATGCTCGTGGATCATGGTTTTCGTGACAGAAGCATTCACAAACAAGAATTCTGAGAGTCAAAAAAGAATTCTGGGAAGTTTAGGGAGACGAATGTCTGATATTACTGACCCGCTTGTGCGGTTTGTCGGGGTGCAGAAGAGTTACGATGGCGAAACGCTTGTCGTAAAAGATTTTAACCTTGATATCGCCCGTGGGGAATTTCTCACGATGCTCGGCCCCTCCGGATCTGGCAAGACGACCTGCCTGATGATGCTTGCCGGATTTGAGCCTGCCACCCATGGTGACATTTTACTTGATGGCAAACCCATCAATAATGTCGCCCCGCATAAACGCGGAATTGGCATGGTCTTTCAAAACTATGCCTTATTCCCTCATATGACTGTCGCAGAGAACCTGGCTTTTCCGCTTGAAGTCCGTGGTATGGGCAAGGCCGAAACCGAAGCGAAGGTTAATCGGGCTTTGGATATGGTACAGTTAGGTGGCTTTGGGTTCCGTAGACCTGCTCAATTATCCGGTGGACAGCAACAGCGTGTGGCTGTGGCCCGCGCCTTGGTGTTTGATCCAGAACTTATTTTGATGGATGAGCCCCTTGGTGCCCTGGACAAGCAGTTGCGCGAGCAAATGCAGTATGAAATCAAGCATATCCATGAAGATCTCGGGGTGACGGTGGTCTATGTGACCCATGATCAATCCGAGGCGCTCACCATGTCCAACAGGATTGCCGTGTTTGAAGATGGTGTGGTCCAGCAACTGGACTCCCCAGTCGATCTTTATGAAAAACCCGATAATGCCTTTGTTGCCCAGTTTATTGGGGAAAATAATAAACTTGATGGAAATGTTGCCGAAATTAATGGTGATGCGGCTGTCATCAAACTTGATTCCGGGGATGTGATTAAAGCATTGAGAGTTAATGTAACCAGTTCCGGAGAACGCTCAACATTGTCATTGCGTCCTGAGAGAGTCACCGTTAGTGTGGAAGGTGGAGATTTTGATAATGTATTTGATGCCAAAGTTGAAGAGCTGATTTATCTCGGCGATCATATCCGGACGCGGGTCAATGTTTGTGGCAATAATGAATTTATTATTAAGGTTCCTAATGGTGCCCATCATGTTCAGATGCAGGAAGGGCAAACCGTTAAGGTTGGCTGGATGGCTGAGGATTGCCGGGCGCTGGATGAATATACAGGACTGTAAAGTATTAAAACGATTTTAGCGAAGACATGATTCTGCCATGTTTTAAAGCCTAATATGGCAAGTATGTTTTTCTATGAGCCGCCGCATTCTAATTTTGTGGCATAGAGGGTTGCCCTAAAAAGCGACTATTTAACAGGGAGAAAATAAGAATGAGTAAGTTACTCAAATTTTCAACTATTGCAGCAGCAGCAGTTCTTGTTGCAGCTACGTCTACTATCGCCAAAGCTGACAGTTTAACGGTTGTTTCCTGGGGTGGTGGTTATACGAAAAGTCAGGTTGAGGCCTATCACAAGCCTTATACTGCAAAAACCGGTACGACGATCAATTCAGAAGATTATTCTGGTGGCCTGGCTGAAGTTAAAGCCCAGGTTGAAGCCGGAAACGTCACTTGGGATCTGATTGATGTAGAACTTTCAGACGCCGTTCGTGGTTGTGATGAAGGCCTGTTTGAATCAATTGATCCAAGCATCTTGCCTGCAGCGCCTGATGGAACGTCTGCTGCCAATGACTTCATCGATGGTGCGATCAGCGAATGTGCCGTAGGCACTATCGTATGGTCTACAGTTGCGGCCTATGACACCACGAAGTTCCCAGGCAATGCCCCTACAACAATGGCTGATTTCTTTAATACAGCTGACTTTCCTGGTAAACGCGGATTGCGCAAAGGACCTAAGCCTAACCTGGAAATGGCTTTGATGGCTGATGGTGTTCCTGCTTCAGAAGTATATGCAATGCTTGATACTGCTGCTGGGGTTGATCGCGCTTTCGCTAAATTGGATACAATTAAGAATGACGCTGTTTGGTGGGAAGCTGGCGCTCAGCCTCCACAGATGCTTGCTGATGGCGAAGTAGCCATGACAATTGCCTATAATGGTCGTATCTTCGGCGCACAAGTATCTGAAAATAAACCATTCGAAATCATATGGGATGCTCAAATTATGGACCTTGATCTTTGGGCTATTCCAAAGGGAGCTCCAAATATAAAAGGTGCTCTTGATTTCATTGTTTACTCAACCGATACAAAGCGTCTAGCTGATCAGGCCAAATACAT
>JABJOR010000291.1 GCA_018664265.1 Rhodospirillales bacterium | reverse complement strand
TGCCAGTCGAGTCTGTTGAGGTCATTGGCTTGCAAGGCGACGCACTTGAAGCGCAGGCTTTCGGTTTCCTGGCTGTACGTGTGCTTTACGGCCTGCCAACAAGCCTACCCTCAACAACAGGTGCAAGCAGGCCAGTTAGCGGCGGTAAAGTTTTTGAGCCTTTAATTTAGGCTGCTAAAATCAGGTTTTTTTCCAGATAATCGTCGATGTGCTCTGTCAATTCTTTCTGATGGTTGTTGAAGAAATGATTGCAGCCCTTCACAACACGGTAATCAATGGTGATGTTCTTTTGAATCGACAGTTTTTGTGTCAGCTTTTCAACAGATCCGACAGGAATAACTTCGTCGTCAGAGCCATGAACAATTAAACCGGAAGCCGGGCAGGGTGCCAGAAAGGTGAAATCGTTTGTGCTAGCTGGTGGAGCAACGGAAATAAAGCCGGTGATTTCCGGGCGGCGCATCATTAATTGCATGGATATCCATGCACCAAATGAAAACCCTGCCGTCCAGCATGTTTGGGAATTCGGATTGTGGGTCTGCATCCAGTCAAGGGCTGCTGCCGCGTCGCTAAGTTCACCCTGACCATTATCAAATACGCCCTGAGAACGTCCAACGCCACGGAAATTAAACCGTAATGTTGAAAACCCACGTCGAACAAAGTTTTGATATATAGAAAAAACCACTTTGTTATTCATGGTTCCACCGTGTTGGGGGTGGGGGTGAAGGATCAATGCCAAGGGGGCATTGCTTTGTTTTGAGTGATGGTAACGACCTTCAATTCGTCCATCAGGGCCGTTAAAGATAACTTCTGGCATGGTTTTCCTGTCTGTCTTTAGGTATTCGAAAGCTCAATGAAAGCGGATAAAAAAATAAACCTTAATAAATTCGTGTGATAACTCCCCTGAAAATCAAGCATTTTGACTAATACTTGATTAACCAGCTCAGGTATACTATATATATCTCAGCAGGGAGGGAGTTTTAGTCCTTTTCTAGCGATGGTGCTAGGATAATCTCTGGCACCCTTAATTCATGTAAACAGTAAAATAGTCTAGATTTCACCATGTTCAAGAACTTAAACGAAGATGTTCGTGCTTTTATGGATCGTGACCCTGCTGCGCATTCCGCGCTAGAGGTTATACTGTGTTACCCCGGATATCACGCAATTGTTATTTACCGATTGTCTAATTGGATATGGGGGAAAAATATTCGTGTTTTTGCCCGGTTCGTCTCACATGTTGGCAAAATCCTCACTGGGATTGAAATTCACCCGGGGGCTGTCGTTGGTAAACGTCTGGTGATTGATCATGGCACGGGTGTTGTAATTGGTGAGACGTCAGTAATAGGTGACGATGTGACAATTTATCATGATGTTACATTGGGCGGGATAGCGCCATCCGTGGAATCTGCAGCCCAAGTTGGGCTGAAACGTCATCCCACTGTTGAGGATGGTGCTATTATTGGTTCTGGCGCTGCTGTTTTAGGCCCCATCATAATTGGTGAAGGTGCCAAGATTGGTGCCAATTCGGTTGTCACGAAACCTGTTCCTGCCGGAATGACGGCAGTTGGTGTTCCATCCAAAGTTGTTATGCCAAAAGATAAATCAAAGTCTAAAGATTTTGTTGCGTACGGAACTCTTGCCGATGGGCCTGACCCTTTTGTTCAAACCATAGAGAATATGCGCCGTGAAATGCGAGAGATGGCTGGTCGGGTTAATGAACTTGAAGCCCAATTGGCTGATACAGATGACAAACCTGTCAAATCTAAAAAAACAAAGAGAAAGTCTGCGTCCGACACAAACCGCCGAGAGGCATGTTGAGAACTTATTAGGAGATGTGCATTGAAATTAAGCACTAAAGGGCGTTATGCCGTAATGGCCATGGTTGATCTAGCAACCAACTCTGCTGGAGAGCCTATCGCTCTGTCAGATGTCGCGGATCGACAGTTGATTTCGCTTTCATACCTTGAGCAGTTGTTCGGTAAATTACGCCGTAGCGGTTTGGTGAAAAGTGTTCGAGGACCAGGTGGTGGATATATGGTTGCCCATCCTTATGATCAGATCAGAATTTCTGATATTATTCTCGCTGTAGATGAGCCTATCAAAGCAAATCGTTGTCAATCCGGCTCACCGGGAGGATGCCAGGCATCCGGCAGCCGTTGTATTACACATGATTTGTGGGTGGAATTAACCAACCATATTTATCTGTTTCTAAATTCAGTTTCACTGGAAGATGTGATTAACAAACGTTTGCTGGGTATTAGTGGGGCTATTTTCCAGCGTGAAAATCCAGCGGCTATATCACGCTCACCTGAAGTTGAACACAATCAGGACGTCCGTGTCGTAGCTTCCTAGATTAAGAAAGTTCTCATATAGAAGGCCGACAATGAATACTAACGTGTACCTTGATCACAACGCGAGTGCGCCGCTTCGACCAGAGGCGATAGCAGCTATTGAATCGGCCATGAATACGGTCGGTAATGGCTCTTCGGTGCATGCTGGTGGTCGTGCTGCTCGCAAGATCATTGAAGAAGCCAGAAGCTCAGTTGCTCGCCTGTGTTCAACGGACACTGATACCGTTACATTCACCAGTGGTGGCACCGAAGCAAATAACCTTGTGCTTTCAGGCTCCGGCCGCTCGCGGGTTTTGATCTCAGCTGTTGAACATCCATCTGTGC
>JABJOR010000290.1 GCA_018664265.1 Rhodospirillales bacterium | reverse complement strand
CTCCTTGATGTAATGCAAATTATCGAGCACCGTCGCATCTCCGGATTCTGAGCGGGATTTCTGAACATGCAGCAAATCTGAAGCGGTCCGGCTGTAACCGGTAAAGAACAACATCAAATGCTCATTCAGGCCATTCAGTGTGGCCTCATTAATATTAAGCGGGGAGATTTTCACCTCTCCATTTGAGCAATATTCCTGACACATTATTCCGCCATAAGCGGCGATATAGTGATCCTGTTTTCCGCAGGGCTCATCCAGTATATTCATTTCAATATCATTGGCTTGCCTTGCCAGCTCGTCGGTGCTGATATGCTGACGCTTATAAGCATTCAGGGCATGTAGCAATCCTACGGTGAATGTTCCGGATGATCCCATTCCGGTTCCAGCAGGGACATCCGCGATACTGACGATTTCAGTTCCCGATTTTATCTCAAGGCGGCTCAATAGTTCACGGAAAATATTGTGCTCGATTTCTGAATATTTTTGCACAGATTCAATTTTGGAATACTTCAGAAAGTAGCCTTCACGAAAAGACCTGTTCACCGTGATATAAATATACTTGTTGATCGCCGCAGAAATGACGAAGCCACCGAACGGCTCGTAATAAGATGGCAAATCTGTGCCGCCGCCGCCAATAGATATGCGTAATGGTGTCCGCGTAATAATCAAGAGCTTTACCCTTTACGTTCGTTAACTGTATTCAAAATCCACGGCACTGCGTGGCGTAAATCCGGCGCAGTATAATCCGCCCCTTTCGGGTGTGGCGTATCATACCCTAAATCAATAAACACTGTTTGGCACCCGGCACTCAGCCCGGCATCAATATCCTTCGCGCGATCCCCAACCATGATGCTGGCACTAAGGTCTATGTCAAAAGCTTTTGCACCATCCAGTAACATACCAGATTTTGGCTTTCGACAATGACAGTCATCACTATCATCATGGGGGCAGTATAAAAGCATATCCAAGCCCATTTGAAGGGTAATCTCATCATTGATCGTCTCAATAAATTCACGGCTGACCTTGCCACGAGAAATATCAGGTTGATTGGTGACCCCGATCAGTTTAAGCCCTGCCTCACTCAGTATATTGCAAGCTTCAATAGAAGACTGGATAATACTCAGCTCGTCCAGTGTGCGCGGGGATTGAACATTGCCTTCACGTATAACCGGATGATTGAGAACACCATCACGGTCAAGAAAGACTGCTTGCCCAAGCCCAACACCAGTCATTAGCTTGCCTCTTGTTCCAGGTCATCCAGCAAAGCGACGAGAGAGCGCGTCAGAGCCTGCTTGGTGGAATTCTCACAGGACCACCCCAAAGCTTTGATCCGGTCTGTACTAAGGCGTATGACGGGCACATCGCCTTTCCAACCTCGATCACCGCCACTATAAACATATTCTACCTGCGTCTTATCCAGCCCCAAAGCAGCCACGGCCAGATCGGCAATTTCAGTTACCGTGATATAATCACCAGTGGCGACATTAAAAACGTTGAAATCTTCACTGGCCCCACGGTGCGCCGTAAGCACGGCGGCCACTGTGTCTTCCACATGAATATAGGATTTGCTCTGTTTTCCATCACCAAGAATTTCCAACTGTGTCGGGTCCTCACGCAGCTTTCGCAGAAAGTCAAAACCGACCCCGTGGGTTTGCCTTGGCCCAACAACATTGCCAAAACGAAAACAACAAGCGCTCAGGCCAAACATATAACAATAAGCCGAAATCAGATGTTCACTGGCATACTTGCTGGCCCCATAGGTGGAAACCGGTCGCATGCCGGGCTGATCCTCAATGACTTCCGTGGTTCCAAAATCGCCATAAACACCACTACCCGAAGCATACAAAATTCTGTGGCAATCTGATTGCCGCATGGCTTCCAGAACATTCCGGCTCAACACTGTGCCTTCGCGAAAATCAATATCGGGATCATGAACGGCGGCGGCTATATCCGGGTTGGATGCCAGGTGAATAACGACCTGATGTCCGCTCAGGGTTTCGCGCAAACAATCAAGATCAGCGATTTCAGCATTAACAACACGAAATCGCGCATCTTTATGATGATGCGCAATGTGCCAGTCATGACCTGATGAAAAATTATCATAAATTGTTACGGCTTTTGTGGCCTCGTCAGCCAACAAAACATCGGTGAAGTGAGAGCCGATGAAACCAGCTCCCCCAACGATAACAAAGCGGCAGACATCTGCAGCGGATCGGTTATTTTGCATTTTATTTATAAATTAATTTCCAAGAGAAAGCGCGGCTGGACCAATAACCACAATGAACAAAACCGGTAAGAAGAAGATAATCATAGGAACGGTCAACTTGGCCGGAAGAGCAGCAGCCTTTTTTTCCGCGGCCGACATACGCTCATCACGTTTTTCCTGAGCCAGAACCTTCAGGGCTGTACCAACGGGAGTACCGTATTGTTCAGACTGGATAAGCGTTGTTGAAAGGGATTTTGCAACGTCCATACCTGTTCGTAGTGCAAAGTTCTCATAGGCCTGACGGCGATCTCCGAGAAAAGCTAATTCTGCTGAGGTTAATCCGATCTCAGATGCCAAGATCGGATGATTCTCCATAATTTCTTCTGTGACTTTACTGAAAGCCATCTCAATGCCCAAACCGGATTCAACACATATCAACAACAAATCAAGTGCATCGGGGAAAGACGCTGTCATCTGTTCCTGACGGTTTTGAACTTTATTGGAAATCAGGATTTTTGGTAAAAAGAACCCTACAACGCCGCCTAAACCCGAGAACACAAATTTCATAAATTCCGGATAAGCAAATTCCTTCATCAGGCTGATAAATATCAATGTGCCAATGAAACCGACAGCCCCACCAACAACACGTGAAGCAATATAATATGTCAAAACCGAATTGCCGCGCATGCCAGCCATAGCCAAGCTCATCCGAACTTCCTTGGAAGACATCAAATTTTGTAAATTCAGAACTTCAACAAGTTTATGGGCGAGATCGCCTTTGCCTTTTCTGAACTGGCGGGCGGACGAGCCTTTGTTCAATCCTTGCATTTGGGCTGAGCTCATGTCCCCACGATGGCGTGTAATGACCTGCTTGATCCGCTTTGAACGTTTATTCCCAACCAGGAAAGAAAAGATAAACACCAGCACAGCGATGATCGCGCCGAGGCCAAGAAGCCAGACGATCATTGTTGCCAAATCCATGCGAAATAGTGCTGCCATTATTTTTCTCTAAACATCACATCTTGAAGTTAATCATTTTTTTCATGACCATTGTCCCGAGGAACATCCAGAACAATCCACCCATGACCATATAATTCCCGGTTTGCTCGTAATACAAAACCATCAGATAAGAAGGGTTCACCACGGATAACAGCGTGGCAACGGCAAATGGAAGGGACGCAATAATACCAGCCGATGCCATAGCTTCACTGGCCATGGCCCTGGCTTTATCACGCATTTTCTTGCGATCACGAAGAACCAAGGAAAGATTGGCCAGGGTATCTGCCAAATTACCGCCTGTTGCTCGCTGTATCTGGAGAACAATAGCAAAGAATTTATATTCTGACGTTGGAATACGCTCTATGCCTTTTTCCATCAAACTCTCAATGGTCATACCAAGATTTTGACCTTCCACAAGCAGTCGGAATTCTTCACCGAGGGGGGCTTCAAATTCGCGGGCAATCACATTGAAACATTCATTGACTGGAAGGCCGGAACGAATACCGCGAACCACGAGATCCGTTGCATCAGCAAAACTAGCGGTAAAGAGTTTTTGACGTTTATTAGCCTTCATCTTCAGAAACAATTTCGGAACGAGCAATCCGAAAATCAAGGCCACGGCAATTGCACCTATTGGCGGGAATTTCAAAACCAGATAAACCAGGGCAGATACTACAGCCAGAACAGCACTCATCAAAAAATATGCCGCTGGGGACATGTCTATACCAGCTTGTAAAATACTTGTATGGACGCCTTCCATGAAGCTCTTCTTCTGGCTTCGGCTTTCCAATTGCTTAATTTTGTCCTGAATACGTTTGGCACGACGCGACTCAGCTTTATCGGCTGTATTACTTTCCCCAAGTGTGCCAATTTGTGATACGCGCTTTTTCAATATTGTTTTCGGGCGTTGCAAAATTGCAAATACGATAAGCACACTGCCGACGACGAACATAAACACGCCCGAGGCAACGATGATCATTATGATTTGCTGTTTTAGCATGGCTATACACCGTACATATTCAGAGCAGCCGCCAATTTTTGCTCCAGTCCAAAGTATCGGGCTTTATCCCAAAAATGCGGACGCACACCTGTAAACCTGTGCGCACCAACCAGCTTGCCATCTTCATCTTCGCCATCAATTTCAAACAGGCAAATGTCTTGCAGCGTAATCAGATCACCTTCCATACCGATGATTTCTGTTACATGGGTAATTTTACGAGAGCCATCACGCAAGCGTTGAGCCTGAATAATAACATTTACTGCGCCAGAAATTTGTTCGCGCACAGCTTTTTGTGGCAGATTATATCCACCCATGGCAATCATGTTTTCAACACGGCTGAGCGCTTCACGCGGGGTGTTTGCGTGAATCGTTCCCATGGAACCATCATGCCCGGTATTCATGGCTTGCAACAAATCAAAGGCTTCCGGCCCACGAACCTCACCAACCACAATACGTTCCGGGCGCATACGCAGACAGTTCTTGACCAGATCACGCATAGTCACTTCACCGGCACCTTCCAGGTTTGGCGGGCGTGTTTCCAGGCGAACCACATGAGGCTGTTGTAACTGGAGCTCCGCAGAATCTTCGCAGGTGATAATACGTTCATCCGGATCAATATAGGCGGTCATTAGATTGAGCAGCGTGGTCTTACCCGAACCCGTACCACCAGAAATCAGAATGTTTGCTCGAATTGCCGAAATGACTTCCAACACCTGCCCCAGTTCCGGGGTGATACTCTTGAAATTTATCAAATCCTTGAAAGTCAGTTTTTCCTTGGAAAACTTACGAATAGTCAAGGCAGCGCCATCAATTGCAAGCGGTGGCGCGATCACGTTTACACGAGAGCCATCCATCAAACGAGCATCACAAATCGGGCTGGAGCTATCAACGCGACGCCCAACGGCGGTCACAATACGCTGGCAAATATTCATCAATTGGGCATTGTCACGGAACTTGATGTCCGTCAGCTCGATCTTGCCGCCAACCTCAATAAATACCTGCTCGGCGCCATTGACCATGATATCGGCAATACCGTCACGTTCGATAAGTGGCTCAAGCGGACCAAGTCCCAGAATATCGTTACAGATATCACTAACGACTTGCTGTTGTTCCTGAACGCTTAGGACGAGACGGCGCATGCTGATAATTTCAGCCGTCATATCTGAAATTTCTTCTTTCACAGCGTTGGCTTCAAGCTTTGTCAGCTCTGCCAGATCGACAGCTTCCAGAAGATCTTTAAATACGGTGATTTTAATATCAGCCAACCGGGAATTATCTGCATCCGATGGCTTGCCCTGCTCTTCTTCTTCCTCTTCCTCATAGCCATCCAATGACTGATCTGCAAACAAAGCAGCCGTCGGGTTTTGTTGCGGGGCTTGTAATTCAGGTGCCGGGGCGGATGTTGGAGCTGGTTCT
>JABJOR010000289.1 GCA_018664265.1 Rhodospirillales bacterium | reverse complement strand
GTCAGAATACATCATTCTCAGAGAATCGTCGATTATGCCCAGATATTGCAAAGGCATTTCAATGACGCCGCCACGACCCAGAATAATGATCCAGGCAAAAGTTCTGATCAGCAAGTTTGTCCAGAACGGAATTGTAATCAGATAAATATAGAAGTTCCGTTTGTTCTCTGGCTGGAGTGTAATGTAGTAGGCCACTGGAAAGCCAAGGATCAGGCAAATGATCGTAGCGCCAAATGAGAGCTGGAATGAACGCCAGATAATATTGATGTATCCCGGATTGAAGATGATCGAATCATCCAGATCATATTCCCATGCCAGCTTAAAATAAGCTTCGGTGGAAAAATTCGAGATTACACCTCCATACGGGTTGGCTTCCATGAAGGAATAGCCAGCCATAATCACCATTGGGATTAGCATGAAGACCCCAATGACCAGATAGGTCGGGGCCAGACCTAGCCATCTGCGGCCTGCGGAGCTTTTGGGGAGCCAATTGCTCATTTTGCCAGCACCCGCAAGGCACGTTTGGAGAATTCAACAAACAACGTGTCTCCAACAGAAAAAGGAAGTTTGCCATCTTCGCGAGGGCGGGTTTGAGCCGTTAGCTTAATATCATTACCCAGATCGACGGTCAGTGCAGCTTGATTGCCAAGATAAACAATGTTGGCAACCTTGCCTTCATGAGATTCTTCATTTTTATTTTGAGCGTCTGTATTCAAAGTTATTTTTTCAGGGCGCAAGAATAAGGTAACATTATCACCGACTTTGTGATCTCCGCTATTTTCCGCTTCGAATACACGATTTTCACCAATACGGCACGATACAAGATCGCCTTTGATCTCAATGATTTCTCCATCGATAAAGTTTGTATCGCCAATGAAGTCAGCGACAAACCGGTTGACGGGGTGCTCATAAATTTCGGTTGGAGAGCCAATCTGTTGGACTTCACCATTGGACATGACCGCTATGCGATCAGACATGGCAAGGGCTTCTTCCTGATCGTGGGTTACAAAGACGAATGTAATTCCTGTTTCTCTTTGTAGTTGTTTAAGTTCTTCACGCATGGCTTGGCGAAGTTTGAGGTCAAGGGCTGACAATGGTTCATCCAACAGAAGCACTTTTGGGCTTGGTGCGAGGGCACGGGCCAGTGCAACACGTTGCTGTTGTCCACCAGACATCTGATTGGGGCGCCTATCTGCGAGCTCGGTCAGTTTTACGAGTGAAAGAACTTTGCTCACTGTTTCTTTGATCTCATCTTTTGGTTTTTTAAGACGCTCAAGACCAAAGGCAACATTTTCAGCAACCGTCATGTGAGGAAATAAGGCGTAGTGTTGAAACACTGTGTTTACTGAGCGTTTGCTTGGTTCAAGGTTCTCAATCTCTTCATCGAACAATAAAATTTCACCGCCAGTAACTTGCTCAAAACCTGCTATCAGACGTAACAGCGTTGTTTTTCCGCAACCGGATGGCCCAAGCAAAGTGAAAAATTCATTATCATTAATGGTAAGAGAGACAGTGTCGAGTGCCTGGACCGCCTGAGCGGAGCCTGGGTTGTACACCTTCGAAACACCGCGGATGTTTATAGCAGCAGTTGCCATTTATATAATTTCCTGTTGAAAAATTTGTAATTCTCAAAAACGTGTTAATATCCTGTTCGATAATCCTAAACCCTGCAATCGATTTAATTTGTTATTTTTTCGTTTTTAGAATTTATAAGATTGAATGAATGATCATACCATAATTAACATACCACATTTAGGGTATAGTACTGATGGGGTAGAAATTATAGTTTCTGGCGAAATATGGCTTTATTGACGAATTATCGCAAACTATCGATAGTTGTCTAACTATAACGGCATATTCAAATAATGCCGAATAATGGCAAAATCAGATAAAAAATAAATTATCATCAGGGAGAGATAGAAATGATAAATATTCATCTTTAGGGTAATTTTCGATAAAGTGAAGGCTGGACTCTGTAAGTTCAGCACAATAATTTAATCACAGTCTTCAAATTTTTAGGGTGGCTAATAAAGTTTCTCCTTAAAAATTTGAAAATTTCGTACAGTTTATTTTGGAAATATATGAATATGGACGGCCAAACATCACCTGCTTATAAAGGCGGCGGTATATCCGGATTTTTCATGCGTAATATGAATGCCCGTGGATATGTTCTGTTGTCACCGACGTTACTCTTACTCACTTTTGCAATGCTGGCACCAATTTGCGTTTTGGTTGGGCTCAGCTTCTGGACACAATCTGGTATGATCATTGAACCAGATTTTAGTTTTCATAACTATATGATGTTCTTTGAGAAGCCAATTTTTGCAAAGTTGCTGGGACGCTCTTTATGGGTTTCTGGCTCAGTTGCTTTTCTGACAGTATTGTTGGCTTATCCGGCAGCATATTTTGTTGCCTTCAAGGTTAAGAAAAACAAACTGGTTTGGCTGATCCTGATTACGGTGCCATTCTGGACAAGCTATCTGCTTCGAGTTTTCGCGTGGAAAATCGTTCTGGGCTATAATGGCGTTATTAACTCCGGGCTTATGAACCTGGGTCTGATAGATAAGCCTATGGAGTTCATGCTGTATAATACGTTTGCCGTTGTTCTGACTTTGGCACATGCATGGGCAGCCTTTGCAATTCTACCGATTTATGTCTCGCTAGAGAAAATTGACCGGTCCTTGCTGGAAGCTGCGGCTGATTTGGGGGAAAACAAGGTCATGAGCTTCTTACGTGTGACTCTCCCGCTTTCTGCACCCGGAGTTATTGCAGCAACACTATTGGTGTTCATTCCAACTGTAGGTGACTTCGTGACGCCTAAGCTTGTTGGTGGCAGCGGTGGTATATTGATCGGAAACATGATTCAAACCATGTTTGGACGTGGCAATAACTGGCCTATGGGGGCTGCGATTTCCGTTGTCACCATGATTACAATTACCTTGGTTGTCTGCTGTATTCTGTGGAGTATCGGACAAGCCAAGAAACGGGCATCGAGAGGCTGATATGAAAGATTTTAAATTTAGCGTTTTAGGTGTCTATACAATTGTCTATCTGGCATTTTTGTATATTCCAGTTTTGTTGTTGCCGATGTTTTCGTTCAACGATTCTCTTTATATCGCCTTTCCGTTGAAGGGGTTCACCCTGCAATGGTATGAGAAGATGATCAATCACGAGCCATTGCTCGCAGCTTTGAAAAATAGTGTTCAGGTCGCATTCTTCGTGTCTGTTAGCAGCACTGTTTTTGGTACGTTGGCTGCAAAGGCATTTACCAG
>JABJOR010000288.1 GCA_018664265.1 Rhodospirillales bacterium | reverse complement strand
GCCGCAATTGGTGGGTTTTTCTTGAGCATAAACTGCAACCTTTTTAACCGGGGAATTCGATTAGTTGCAGTTTACAACACGCTAAAAGAGATGGGAATCCTTTATAGCTATGGCTTCGAGTGCTTTTTTAGGGCCGACTAAGTAGGGAGTTTGTATGCTATTGCAATGTTTGAGTTCATAAAGCTGGTGCCCTGATCACGAGGGCGCTTTTTTCAAAAGCATCAAAACCACAGGATTCATAAAATGGAACGAGCTCTTTCTGGCCGGTCATGAGCATGACTTTATAGCAATTTTCTGCCCAGGCGAATGAAAGAGTATGTTGCACAATGGCCTTGGCAAAGCCCTGGCGGCGATACTGTTCATGGGTAACAACGTTTTCAATCATGCCATAAGGAAGGCAGCCTCTTGAAAGGTTCTCAATGATATTGAGATAGCACGATGCTCGCATAATTCCGCCTTCTTCCAAAAGGAAGATGTGAAGGTTATCTGAATCTGTGATGTGTTTATATATGGCCTTGGCATGATCACCAGATACCGGCAAATCATTTACATGCAGGTGTTTGTACAATTCAAGAATCTGTTCAAGATCCCCTTTTTTGGCAGTCCGAATTTTAAATTTCAATTGTCACTCCTGCATTTTTTGTTCGAAACAAGAGCGGCAATTTGTACGATAGATGTGAAAAAAGGCAAGGATCATGGGGGAATGTGGTTTTTACTTCGCGTTGTTGAGGGCGTTGTAGAAGTGAACAAAAAAAGAAGTTCACAAACTTATCAATCTCTGGTATACCATATGCCAGAGATTTCAAATGCTAATTCCAAGAGGGCTCAACCAAGAGTTCCAGTTTGTCGTTAAATTGATACTATGCGACGCACGAAACAAGCGACAAAATGCAGATGTCTCGCAATATGGAAAAACCCGATTGGGTTATTAAAACAATATCCATATTAAACAACAGCAGGGAGTGGACTATGAAATTTGCTAAAAGATTACTTGGTTTAGGCTTAGCCGCAGCCGTCGGTATTACGATGACTATGGCTTCTGTCGTATCATCCTCGGCGGAAGCAGCTTGGGAACCAAAAAAACCCGTTGAATTCGTTATTATGGCTGGTAAAGGTGGCGGTGCTGACAAAATGGCCCGTTTGCTTCAAGCCGTTATTGAGAAAAATGGCTGGTCATCCAAGCCATTGACACCGATTAACAAACCAGGCGGTTCAGGCGCTGAAGCTCTGGTTCATCTGAATGGTGTTTCCGATCCTGATCACACGATCATGGTTACGCTGAACAGCTTCTACACGACCCCAATGCGTCAGCCAAAACTTGGTGTTGATATCACCACGTTTGCACCGATTGCCCGTATGGCAGAAGACACCTTCCTTCTTTGGGTTAACAAAGACGCCGGTATCAAAAATGTCGACGAATTTGTTGCTGCTGCCAAGGCCGCTGGTAATGACTGGATCATGGCTGGTACAGGCAAAAGCTCTGAAGACAACCTGCTGACAGACTTTCTGAATGCAGCCTATGGTCTGAACATGAAATATGTTCCTTACAAAGGCGGCGGAAAGGTTGCAAAACAGCTTGCTGGTAATCATGCCAATTCAACAGTGAACAATCCTTCTGAACAGGAAGGCTTCTACAACGCCGGAACAACAATGGCGCTTGCTGCGTTCACCGACAATCGTCTGGCAATGTTCCCGGATGCTCCGACCTTTATCGAGCTTGGCAAAGACTTTGAATACTACATGCAGCGTTCAGTTGTTGGTGCTCCTGGTATGAGTGCCGATGCACAAGCCTACTATCAGGCTCTATTTGCAAAAGTTTTCGCCTCCGAAGAATGGTCCGCTTATCGTACCAAGAAGAGCCTTCGTGGTGACCTTCTGCAAGGTGACGCTCTGATGGCTTACTGGAAACATGAAAACGAAGTTCATCGTGCCATGCTCAAGAAAATGGGCGCCATCGATTAACTTTCATAAGGTTATATAACTTCGTATTAATTGGATAAGCAGGGGACCGTCATTATGCGTAAAGCTGAGTTAGTAATGGCAATCGTAATGGCGGTCTTCTCTGCCTATCTGATGATGAAGAGTATGGAGTTACCCATCGGTTGGATTGAAGACGAAGGACCCGGCGGTGGTGCCTGGCCTTTCTGGTTGGCAACCATCATGTTGCTATCATGCCTCTGGATTATTATTCGCTGGGCAAGACGAACCAGCCCTGTCTCCCAGATGACAGGTGTTTTTATGGATCAGCACGCTGTTCGATCCTTTATCATGGTGGCCGGGCCATTGGCTATCTGCATCGGCTTGATACACATAATCGGTATATATTTTTCGATTCCGTTATTCCTGATTTACTACCTTCGTTTTTTGGGAAGACACTCATGGGGCTTGACCATGGCGGTGGCTATTGCCACTCCGGTAGTATCATTTTTCTTCTTCGATATTGCCATTCGAATTGTGCTGCCAAAAGGGTATACGGAACCCCTGTTTTATCCGCTTTATGATTTGTTCTTGTAGACACTAAAACACGGCTTTTTTACCAAGTCGACGCAATAGATATGTCCAGATTTTAAGTTATTGAATTTAAACAACGATATTTAGGAAAGGGCACCAGACATGGAAATTATTGGTCAATTGATGGATGGTTTCTTGATTGCTTTCGAGCCAATGAACCTTGGTTTGATGGTGGTAGGGGTCATTGTTGGTCTGTTTATTGGCGCAATGCCCGGACTTGGGTCCGTGAACGGCGTGGCTATTTTGCTACCGATGACGTTTCTTGTTCCGCCAACGTCTGCCATTATTTTTCTGGCGGCAATTTATTACGGTG
>JABJOR010000287.1 GCA_018664265.1 Rhodospirillales bacterium | reverse complement strand
TTCATCGCTGACAGGGATAACCGGGCCTTCTATGCGAACTTGACGTCGCAAGGATTTCCAGTGAAAACACATAGCCACATGGGCGTTTGACTGTATTTGCTGTGCCTTGCGGCTGCCCAGATTGGTATAGAAGACAAACCCCTGATCATCGACACTTTTCAACAACACCATACGCAGGGATGGAAGCCCGTCCGGGGTGGACGTGGCAACGGCAACGGCATTTGCATCATTGGGCTCAGACTCTAAAGCCTCTGCATACCACATGTTAAATAAATCGATCGGATTTGTTTCTTCACTTATCATAAGCCAGCCTTGCTGATATAATAGGATTATAAAATTTTCGATCCATCATATGTGACGGGTCTTACTTTCATGTCAAGGTAGCCAAATCATGCAGACAATAGCAAAACGTTTTTTTATCCTTTTTCTGGGCGCAATACTCATCACTGTTGCAGCATGTGCAAACAACAACTGCAACAGCGAGGGCTATGAATGTTCAGAAGGCTCCGATAACCAATACGGTGAAATGATTGGCAGCGTTCTGGGCAGTGTAATCGGCGGGGTTTTGGGCTCCAAAGTTGGTGGTGGTGATGGCAAGACAATCGCCACGGCAACCGGTGCCATAGTCGGCTTGATCGTTGGCAAGGAAATTGGAAAATCCATAGACAATGGTGATTTTAGCAAGGCTGATGAAGCCGCTCAGGACTCTCTTGAGAACAATCCCGACGGTGAAACCACTTCCTGGAGCGATCCCGATTCGGGCGATTCTGTCTCTATCACCCCACAAACCGCCTATATAAACGATGATGGTGAGGACTGTCGGGACTTTGAAAGCACCATCACCGTAGACGGAAAAACCGAGGTAGCACACGGGCGGGCGTGTCGTCAGCCTGATGGTTCCTGGAAAGTCGTTAACTAGTTAACCTGCTCGACGTTGCACTCTGCGATGGAGCCGGGCAATAATGTGTACATGCTTACACTTTATACTATTCTGGGCGTCAGCGAGACGGCAACAGATCAAGAGATCAAGAATGCTTTTCGAACGCTTGCTCGCGACAAACATCCTGACACGGCACAGGGTGGCGAAGATTGCTTTAAGGAAATCAACAACGCCTATTCCATTCTGTCAAATTCAAGAGAACGCGCACGTTATGATCGTGGTGACATCGATGAAAACGGCTCGCCACTTACTGAAAGCAAAAAACCTAACGCATCCCCCTATGACGAATTCAACAAACGCCGCCATGAGGGCTCCAATGCCGAAACCAGAAACATCCGTATTGATGGCTCTGATGTCTATTATGTTCTCAGGGTAGATTTTCTTGACGCCGTCAATGGGTCCATCAAACACATCAGCATGACCAATGGACGCCGCATTCGCGTCTCAATTCCGTCTGGGACCAAGCACAAGCAATTGCTTCGGCTTAAAGGCCAAGGCGTTGCCGGTGTCGGCGGTGGCAAGGACGGCGCGGCTCTGGTGGAAATTATCGTCAAGGACCACAGCTTGTTCCAACTGGATGGCAATGACATCGTTGCCGAGCAGCCGATTTCCCTGAAAAAGGCCGTAATGGGCGGAACGCTTGAAATTATGGGATGTAATGGCGATACGATTACCATTAATGTTCCAAAGAATTCCAGCTCTGGCACGACTATTCGAATTCAGGGAAAAGGCATGGAAATCCGTGACGGGGTATACGGTGATCAGGTTGTTAAGCTGATGGTTATTCTTCCAAAGCAGGACGATCCAGAGCTAACCCGCTTTATTCAAAGCTGGGAACCTTGCGATACAGAGCATCAGGACACAGCAAAGAGCGCAACAGCCTGAAACAAAAAGTGAAAGAATATAAGCCGTAACGGGCGCTCCCCCCCTTGTGGGAAGGAAACTGGACTGATAATTATATACTCAATCGATTCTATTATAACTCCAACACCGCTAACATTAGGGAATTATCATCCATGACAACGACAGGATCACTTCTGGCAGGCAAAAAAGGGCTGATCATGGGGGTCGCGAATGAACGCTCCATTGCATGGGGTATTTCCAAAGCGGCGCACGACCAAGGCGCAGAACTGGCATTCACCTATCAGGGCGACGCGTTGAAAAAACGTGTGGAGCCACTGGCTGCATCAATCGGCAGCTCCATGCTCATGGAATGTGACGTCACCAACAACGACAGTCTTAAATCAACCTTCGAGCGTATCGAAAAAGAATGGGGCAAGCTGGACTTCGTTGTTCACGCCATTGCATTTTCTGACAAGGAAGAACTTAAAGGCCGTTACATTGAAACCAGTGCCGATAATTTCGCAGCCACTATGAATGTGTCTTGCTACTCATTTACTCAAGTTTGTCAGCATGCGGAACCTCTGATGAGCGGCGGCGGCAGCATCCTGACGCTGACCTATTACGGTGCAGAACGTGTTATGCCACACTATAATGTCATGGGCGTGGCAAAGGCTGCTCTGGAAACCAGTGTTCGGTATCTGGCCGAAGACCTCGGCAAGCAAAACATCCGCGTCAATTCCATGTCTGCCGGTCCTATGAAGACTCTGGCAGCTTCCGGTATCGGTGATTTCCGCTACATTTTGAAATGGAACGAGTACAACTCACCCCTGCGTCGCAACGTCAACATGGACGACATTGGCGGTGCAGGAGTTTATTTGCTGTCTGATCTATCCAGCGGTGTAACCGGGGAAACCCACCACGTTGATTGCGGCTATAACATTGTCGGTATGAAAGCCGTCGATGCGCCTGATATCTCCGTCGTTTGATGTAGTCATGAGGCGTTATGTCGCATAATTCCTTCGGTCATTTATTTCGCACGACAACATTTGGTGAAAGCCATGGCCCGGCCATTGGCTGCACTGTTGATGGCACACCGCCGCGTATTCCACTGACTGTGGATGACATCCAGCGCTATCTGGATAAACGCAAAC
>JABJOR010000286.1 GCA_018664265.1 Rhodospirillales bacterium | reverse complement strand
GCCGCAATTGGTGGGTTTTTCTTGAGCATAAACTGCAACCTTTTTAACCGGGGAATTCGATTAGTTGCAGTTTACAACACGCTAAAAGAGATGGGAATCCTTTATAGCTATGGCTTCGAGTGCTTTTTTAGGGCCGACTAATTATTTTTCGTTCTTGGGCGCACAAAACTTCTTTATCTGGCCGATTGGGGCATCTGGTGGTTGATACGCTGAATTTCAGCTTGGGTCATAAGGTGATGTTATAGCGCCTAACATTCTATGTTTGTTCTAGTCCCTGACAACAGCATTATTCACCTAATTGGGCTGAAGAATTATATATACCAATTTACATTCGTTTTAGTATTCTTCGCGCAAATTAAAATTTGCGGGCAACTCCCCTGCCATCTAGACTTGGGGTTATAACTCTCATCCGGGCAGAACCATGCAACACGATGTCACATCCTCATCAACTTCCCCAAATACCAGAATATACGCCATTGGCGATATTCACGGGTGCAATGACTTGCTCGGCAATCTGTTGACATGGATTGAAGACGACGTGTGCACCAAAGGCGCTGCGCGCAATGTTATGGTCTTTCTCGGTGATTATGTGGATCGCGGCCCCGATATCATTGGTGTTCTCGATCGACTGATTAAAGGCCTTCCCTTTGTTCAGGAAACTATCTTCCTGCGCGGCAATCATGAAGATACGCTGTTACGATTTCTGGATGGTGACGATCTTGACTGGAGATGGTTTGAGCATGGCGGCATTGAAACCTTTAAAAGCTATGGCTTGGACATTCCCGATGATCCGCATCAGGCACATGCCAAAGCAGCTTTGCTGAGGAAAAAGCTTAAACTGGCCTTCCCGCCGAACCACAAACGTTTTTTGGAACAGCTCGACAACTATTGGCTTGATGGTGATTATCTGTTTGTCCACGCCGGGATCAAACCGGGTGCCAGCATTGAAGTCCAATCCCAACGTGATTTGCTATGGATCAGAGACGAGTTCCTCGCCAGTACAGCAGACTTCGGGAAAATCATTGTCCACGGGCATAGCATTACCGACAAGCCAAACGTCCAGCCCAACCGCATTGGCATTGATACCGGGGCTTGGAGAACTGGGTTATTAACATGCCTGGTACTGGATGGGGTTGAACGTCATTTTGTCTTTTCCAACCCGGACAGCACATCGGCCTAAATATTGAAATCATACCCCAACAGGATATGCTTAGGTTTGCCATCATTATCATAAAGAGGCAAATGGGCACTCTCGAAAGTCAGATACTCTTTATTCACATAGAACTCGGCGTTACCGGATATTTTGATGGGCCGTTTGGCTGAAACTATAAGCTCATACAAATCATGAAGTTGCTTGATATGAGCATCATCATAGTAATCCGACAATAGCATTCCCGTTGAATCATAGCCGAAAGCCTGCGCAATCCCTGTTCCCCAATACCGATTCAAATAATTTTCACCACCATTAAGGATATCCTTCACAACAATATACGGAGCGATGTCATATATATCGATCAGATCAATGTCTGAAAAAATCGGGCCATTCTCACCAGATTGTTGAAGCTTCTCATTCCAGTATTCATACAGCGCTTTTGAAACAGGGCCGTTAAAATCATTTGTTTCATCGACCCTGCAAGAATCAAGAAACTTTCCGTCAGATTTATTCATAGGCTTTTTCAAACACTAAAAGGCTGGATACTGAGTTGAAGCAGTATCCAGCCTTTGTTCCTGAAACGCAAATCAATATCTTAAGCTGGTATAATATTATGCGCCGGCCCATAGGGGAACTTGGTTATGTTTTCCGCGCCATCTTCACCGACGATCAGGATATCATGTTCACGGTACCCACCCGCACCGGGCTGGCCTTCGGGGATCATAATCATGGGCTCCATAGAAACCACCATCCCGGGTTCCAGCACGGTCTCGATATCCTCGCGCAATTCCACCCCGGCTTCCCGGCCATAATAATGGCACAACACACCGAAGGAATGTCCGTAACCAAACGAGCGATATTGTAACAAATCCCATTCACGGTACATCTCGTTCAACTCGATAGCGATATCGCAACATCGCGCACCGGGTTTGATCAGCTCCAGTCCGCGTTCGTGAACATCAACATTCTTTTGCCAAAGATCGATATGCTTGTTTGAAGCGCTCTCACAAAACATGGTCCGTTCCAAAGCCGTATAATACCCATAGATCATGGGGAAGCAGTTGAGGCTGAGGATGTCACCAGCCTCAACTTTTTTATTGGTGACCGGATTGTGCGCACCGTCCGTATTCACACCGGATTGAAACCACGTCCAGGTATCCATCAAGGGAACATGGGGGAAGCTGCCCGCAATCTCGCGGATCATAGCATTGGTTGCTGCCATGGCGATTTCATGCTCACCAACGCCAGCCTTCACCGCGTCCGCGACCGCCGCACCACCGATGTCGCAGGTCCGCGCGCCCTCTCGAATCAAGACATGTTCTTCTGCTGATTTAATGGCACGCATCCACATGGATGGCTGGCCCACATCAACAAATTCAACACCCGGCAGGGCTTCTTCAAGTTGCGTGCGGTAATCCAGTGTGACGTGATCAAATTCAATGCCAAGGCGTTTGACGCCCTTGGTCAATCCCTGAACCGCGTAAAAGAAATTATCCTTGCGCCAGTCGGTGTAAGTTACGTTATCACCATGTGTACGACGCCATGGCTGTCCACCATCAATGCCAGCCGATACAGACGTCGCTGTATTATGATCAATGACAAATCCGTATTTGCGCCCGAAATAGCAAAACAGAAATCCGGAATAATAATTGATGCAGTGGTAGGAGGTAAACAAACACGCATCCACACTGTTTTCCGACATCCAACCCCGAACAGCGTTTTGTCGGCGATCCATCTCGGCATCTGAGAATGGTGAATGTTCTTTTTCACCGTTGTGCCAGGTTACCAATCGATCCATATCAGTAGACATCCTCAATCCTTCCTTTAGTAAGCGCATAACCTTGAACATTATATTTAGGCAGATTGCTCCTGTTTATTCCGGCTCGATTGAACGTATGAGCCATTCACGCTATGCATTTGCGCCATCAGTTGAAATCTGCTGCTCAAATTCTAATACTTCATTCCTATATGGTATACCAAGCAAATAAATACGAGAGAGAGAAAGATAAATGAGTACAAGCCTGGAAGGTAAGATCAGATCGCTGGCTATATTGGCAGCATGCGAAGTTGCCGCTATGGCCTTGTGGTTTTCTGCTTCCGCCGTGGTGCCGTCCATGGCTCTGGAATTTCCCCTGAGCGCCACGCAGGTTTCTCTTTTTACAAGTATGGTACAGATCGGCTTTGTTGTTGGAACATTATTGAGTGCAATATTCGGACTGGCGGACCGGATAGATTCCAGACGGTTTTTCATGGTTGCGACGATTGTTGCGGCAGCTGCCAACGGCACTATTTTGCTTTTTGATCCGGGCAGTATTCCGGTTTACGCCATGCGATTTATCACCGGAATGTGTATGGCTGGTGTCTATCCCGTCG
>JABJOR010000285.1 GCA_018664265.1 Rhodospirillales bacterium | reverse complement strand
GAAAATTTTCGGATCGTATTCAACCTGGCTGCGAGGTGTTGTTTCAACAACCTCCAGAAGGTCGAACTGAGAGCTTGGATTCTGGTTACCACGCACAACAAGGACATCCTTGAAGCACTGGTGATCAGCAGCACGGTATTCGGTTGCACCGTTACCCATGCCGTCAAACGAGAAGCCTTCCAGCGCTTTGATAACTTCTGGCGGATAGAACGTACCGGCCATTTCACAAGCGTTGGCATACAGCAATGTCTGAACGTAGCAGGTGTGAGCAGCCATTGAGGGCGGGAAGCCGTATTCAGCACCGAAGGCTTTAACAAATGCCTGCGAGCCTGCATCTTTAAGCGACCAGTTCCAGTTGGTGGAACCAAGAATACCCTTAATGTTTTCGCCAGCACCCTGTGCCATCAAGCGAGAGAACAACGGAACAACGATTTCGAAGTTCTTGCTGTTGACCTGCTTGTCGCGCAGTCCGAACTGAATGGACTGGGTCAAGGAGTTGATCATATCCTTGCCATAGTGGTTCAGGATCAGAACGTCAGCGCCGGAGTTCAGAACCGGTGTGATGTACTGCGAGAAGTCACCAGCGCCAACCGGAGTCTTAACGGCGGCGGTCGTTTTCCAGCCCATGCCTTCAGTAAACTGACGCATGGATTCTTCCTGGGTCCAGCCCCAAGTGTAATCGGCTGTCAGGTGATAGGCACGACGTTCTGTACCGTACTCTTCTTTAAGGACGGGGCCGAGAGCAGCACCGGACATATAAGCGTTGAAGAAGTGGCGGAAACCATAACGGCGTTTGTCTTTACCCGTGGTATCGTTGGAGTGGGTCAGGCCAGCCATGAAGACGATGCCAGCTTCCTGACACAGACCCTGCACAGCAACAGCCACACCGGAGGAAGAACCACCAGTAATCATCAGTGCGCCATCTTTTTCGATCATGCGTTTTGCAGAAGCACGAGCCGCGTCAGATTTGGTCTGTGTGTCACCTGTTGTATATGTAACTTTCTTGCCGAGAATACCATTGCCCTTCAATGAAGAAGGCTTGAAGGTATTCATCATGCCGCCATCGCCTTCACCATTAAGGTGTTTGACAGCAAGCTTGTAGGCACGAAGCTCATCGGCACCCTCATCGGCATACGGCCCACTCTGTGGAACGTTGAAGCCTAATGTAACGTTAGCTTTGCTACCTGGATCATTGACGAAATCTTCCGCCCAGGCATTTTTGCTAAAGATAAGAGGCGTGGCGCCAACGGTTGCTGCGCCAACTGCGCCAAGTTTCATAGCTTGGCGGCGGTTGAATGTATTTTTTAAATCGCTCATAAACTTTCCCTGTTTTAAATGCTGAAAATTGCATGGCTGCCGAAGCGGCCTGTTTTGTACGCAGCGCTTCTTATCCTGAAGTCTTTAGCGTGCCCCGATATCTTGCTGGTTATCAAATCGAACACAGCCCAGCTTGTATTATGTTAATAATTAACAATTTTAGATTCTTTAGCAATAAAGCATTGAATATCCCTGTATTTTTATGTTAATTTGAAAATATAATTTTTGTAAAGTTGTAAAATTTGTAAAATTTTTATGATGTATTGAGTTTAAGTGAGAGAGTGAATGGCTAAAAATCCAATGATGGGTAGCAAACTGCGCGGTTTGCGAAAAGATCGTGGCTTGTCTCAGACCGAATTGGCTACGAAGATGGGAATTTCAGCCAGCTACCTGAACCTGATTGAGCATAACCAGCGTAACCTGACTGTATCGTTGTTAATACGAATCAGTGAAGTCCTGAATGTTTCACTTCAGGCATTTTCACCTCAGCATGAAGGTGAGCAGATAGCCGTGTTGACTGAAGTCCTGAAAGACCCGATCTATGAGCAGCTGGATTTAGGGGAAGGGGATGTTGGGGAGCTTGTCGCCAACTCTCCCGTATTGTGTCAGGCGCTGACAAAAACCTATAGTACCTATCGCAACAACCTTGAAGAATTTCAAACTTTGAATGAAAGGTTGGCGCAGGACCCTCTGCTGACGAGCAACATTCATCGACTTCGCACGCTGTTGACTTCTATCGTATCGTTTTCGGAGATTCTTCATGACAATACAGACTTGGCACCAGATGAGCGGCAGGACTTTCAAAAGATTGTCCTTGATGAAAGTGAAAACCTTGGCAAAACAGTGAATGACATGGTGGAGCTTGTTTCAGGGGAAGGTTTGGTTGGGTCTGTTTCTGACATAACGCCACACGAAGCCGTAACAGATTTTCTTCAGGCGCATAATAATTATTTCCCCGAGCTTGAACTGGCAGCGGAGGACTTGCGTCGTGAAGCAGGTCTAGACAGTGTTTCTGTAAGGGCACGATTAATCGGCTACCTTCTGGAACGTCATGGGGTCAGTGTTGAAATTGCCCACGACAGGTCTCAGGAAAGCAGTGCTTCTTTTTACGAAGAAACCAAACGCCACCTCGTTCTTTCCATGTCACTGCCAGCACCCAGTATAAATTTTCACCTGGCATTGTTGATCGGACAGTTATCCTATGATTCGTTATTGGATGAGTTGGCTGATTCAAAGGCCATCATGAACGAGGCCGCAAAAGCCAGAACAAAAGCGGCACTGTCTAACTACTTTGCTGGTGCCTGTATGTTGCCATATGACGATTTTCTCAATGCTGCCATTGATACGCGGTACAATATTGATTTGTTGCAGCAACGATTTTCTGCCAGCTTTGAGCAAATCTGCCACCGATTGACGACGCTCAGAAAACCGGATTTTGCAGGAATACCGTTGCACTTGATCCGCGTCGATGTTGCAGGGAACATATCGAAACGGTTCAGTGCTTCCGGTATGCGAATTCCTCGCTACGGCAGCGCTTGCCCAAGATGGATCATGCACCATGCATTTTTGACGCCTGGTGTAATTTGTTCTCAAGTCACACAAACCCCTGATGGAAATCGTTATTTTTCCATTGCTAGGACTTCGTCGAAATCGAGTATGATATACGGCCATCCGGGCAATCATTATTCTATCAGCATTGGTTGTGAAATTACCTTCGCCGACCAAATGGTTTATTCAGACGGATTAAATTTTGATTCAAAACAACAGGCTGTTCCTGTCGGCATTGCCTGTCAGCTTTGTGATCGCCCGGATTGCGTACAGAGAGCGGCTCCACCACCTCTCAAGGCATACTCTCCATCACGCGATGAGGGACGCAATATATCTCCTGGAATTGGGGATATTTGGCCAGGAGAATAAATCTTCGAGGCTGTTAATATTATTGCCTGACCACTTTAAGGGAGTGGGCGATTTCTTCCTAAATCAGCATAAAAATTACAGATAATTTATTGATAAAGCACATTAAATCTACATTATTGATAAAAATGGTTGGAATTGGGTTAAATAGGCTCTATTCATTTGAAGAGCAAAATGTTCATGAACTGGACACAATGTTTTCAGCCACCTCCGAAGTAATGCCCTATTATGGTGGTTCGTGTGATTACATATGAATGTATAAGCTATCGCTGGAATACGCAGCTCTTTGTCTATTTTTGATACACGGAATCGATATTGGTTTGATTTATGAGTAGAACGTACGGAAATGCTGTAAACCTATCTGTATCGGCTACCATGCCGCGAATGGGATTGGGGGCATCCAAGGTTATTAAAGTCGGGTTCCTTGCTCCGCTTAGCGGAAATGTTGCAGCATGGGGAGAGCCTGGACTCAATGGATGTTTGATCTGGGCAGACTGGGTTAATTCTCATGGCGGGATTAAAGTTGGAAACGAGCGATGTAAGATAGATATCGTACAGTACGATAATGAGTATGACCCTGATAAGGCTTTAAAAGGGTTACGAAAACTTATTACAGAAGACGATGTGCAATTCATCATGATGCTGGGCGGTGATACTCTTGTCCCGGCTGTTCAGGAAGTCATTAATCGTCGCAAGATGCTTGTTTCAACGTTGCTGCCCAGTGATTTGTCTCCGAATACACCCTATATTATTGCACCTTGTGAAGTGCACCCGATCTATAACGTTACGGCTGTCGAATGGATAAAGGAAACATATCCAGAGCTGAAAACAGTTGCCATGTGTGCACAGGATGATTCTTTGGGTGTGCCATCGATTGCAACGTATCGAGCTGCATTTGAAGTCGCAGACATTGATGTGGTTCGGGAAATATTCTTTCCTGTAACAACATCTGATTTTAAGCCAATAATTACGGATATGCTCAGCACAAATCCGGATATTTTGTGTTGGGATACGGCGTATGAGCCATTTGTTCATGCTCTGACTATTGAAGCCTATCGTCAGGGATTTAAAGGCCAAATTGTGTCGTGTACGTGTGACAACTACCAGCAACTTATTGACCAGACAAGCAAGGAATTCATGGAAGGCTTTGTCTTCCAGTTTCCGGATTTCGATGATCCCGCCCTCAATGACACCAGAGTTAATCTCAAAAACCCGAATGAATTCTTCGAAGAATTCAATCGCCGCTATCCTGGCATGTGGACAGCTGTGTCGTGGGAATACGTTTCTATTCTTGATTTGTGGAAGGAAGCTGTCGAGAGAGCCGGAACAGTCGAGCCGTTATCAGCACTGGCTGCCATGAAGGCAGGCGGGATTGCCAGTCATGCTTTTGGTGAAGCTCGCTGGTGGGGGAAAGAGCTCTTTGGTATTGATAACGCCCTGGTCGGGGATTGGCCCGTGGTGGTTATCAGGGATGGTAAGGCTCGAATAGAGGCATTCAAATCCGTAACCTCCTGGTGGGATAAACATGGCGCCAAGATGGTCAAGCATATGCGTGACCTTGGCCAGATGTGGGACCAAAAAGACAAATCTTCCTTGGGGGAAACCGGTTAATAGGTTTAATTAACCAAATTCTTTAATCACGTATCATTGATCAGGTATCGTGCATCAAGTCTCGCTGGACTTCGGTCATATGCAACTTGGTGAATTCGACAACGGCTTCAATATCACGTGCTACCAAAGCTTCGTATATGGACCTGTGCATATTCTGATAAGTATGAATTCTGTTTGGTGAGAGTGTAAGGTCTTTGCTGATTGACCAATGAGCATGTCGTCTGACGTGACTAATCAGGTTATTGATAGCAATAAGCAATGGATTGTGTGTTCCAGCAGCAATCGCCATATGGAATTGTTCATCCCAATAGGCAAAATCCTTTGCGTTGGTGGTAACCTTTTCAAGATTTAAAAGTGCTGTTTCCAAAATTGCAAAATCACGCACCGTCATATTGATGGTGGCAAGGCGGACTATTTCAGGCTCGAAGATGCTTCTGGCTACATTCAGCTCCAGCGGACTCGTAATTTCGGCAAGATTATCATCCAGAAATTCTTCGCTTACCTGAGGGTGTGCTGCCGATGATTGAGGGATTCTGTAAATAACAAAACTGCCGCTGCCTGGGCGTCTTGAGATGATATTGTGGCTCTCTAACAGATCCAGTGCCTGACGCACAGTGTTTCTGGATAAATTAAACTCTTCTGCAATATAGCGCTCGGCAGGCAACCTTGTCCCAAAAGAATAGGTCGATGAAATAACTCGTTCAAATATTTCATTCGCTAATGTCTTAACAGCCTGCGTAACAAGCTGTTGCATGTGTTCCCCTGTTTCCCATGGTGGGACAGTTTCACCAATTTTAGCCTTTGACACGAAATACTGCTCCTCAGATCATTAAGTGATTATCAGCATAATATAAAAATGGTCTAACTAGAACCATACCCCATGAAGGATACTTGAAGAGCAATGAAAAGTCCAACCAAAATCAACCAATATTACCAAGAGCGTGTTTTCTTTGCTATCTCGGGTAGATATATAATTCTTTAAATTCAGATAGTTAGGTTAACTTCGACAAAAAAATAAGAAAAATTGTCAATATTTTTTGCGATTTGTTTACAAACGGAATAGATATTGGTACTATCAGGTTCCAATTCGGATGAAATTGATCATAATTTGGTTTTATCTGGTATGTTTTGAGATGTTATTAACAAGGTGTCTGAGCTCAAACAGGCGTCGGTTCTGATTATTCAAGACATTGATTATAGTGTTTGTTCTAAAAGTTCTAAAAACAATACAGGGAGAACGTTATGGGATTATCAAGAAGAGATTTTGTTAAAGCAACGGCAGCAGGCACACTTGTCGCCAGTTCCGGTTTGCCAACACGTGTTTTTGCTGCAGGGCAGGAAACAATTAAAGTGGGTATGAATATCCCGATGACAGGTGACTATGCCCCTTGGGGTCTGCCTGGCATGTATGGTTGCCAAATTGTTGCAGATGATATTAATGCCGCTGGTGGTGTTGATATTGGTGGTGTTAATTACGCCATTGAAATCATCCATTATGACCACGGCTATGATATTGAGAAGGCCATCCAGGGTTATAAAAAGATGGTTGCCGAAGATGAAGTGAATTTCGTTATGATGCTTGGTGGCTCGACTGTCGGTGCCGTTATGCCATGGGGCAATCGTAAAAAGGTTCTGACGACAACATTACTGTGTAGTGATCTTGAGCCAGATTCAGAATATTTGATTGCAACTAGTGAATCTCACCCACTTTATAATGTCACAGGCGTTGAGTGGATGGCGAAAAATCATCCGGACGTTAAGACAGCAGCGATTATAACGAATAACGATGCCGAATATGGATTGCAGTCCGCTGCAACATATCAGGCTGCGTTTGAAGTTGCCGGTATTGATGTTGTTGATGTTAACCTGCATGGTTTTGATGTTACAGATTTTGCACCAATTGTTAGCTCTGTGCTGGCTAAAAATCCGGATGTTGTTTGCATGGCAACCAGCTTCTACGTAACGCCAATAATGGAACAGCTCTATCATCAAGGTTACAAGGGCAAGATTATTTCCTGCACACTTGATTACTATGATGAAATCATTGCCAAGACGAGTAAAGATTTTGTCAATGGTACTATCTACCAGTTCCCTGATTTTGATGATCCTCGTCTTAATGATGAGAATGTTAATTTCCCTGATCCAAATGGGTTTGACGCCAAGTTCAGAAGCGCACATCCGAATGACTGGTCTGCTGTTGCATGGGAATACCCTGCAAATCTGTATAACTGGATTGAAGGCGCAAAAGCAGCTGGTAGTATCGACTCAACGGAAGTGCTGCGCGCTTTGAAAAGAGAAAATAATCCAAGCTTCGTCTTTGGCGGTGGCCGCTGGTGGGGTAAAGAGCTCTGGGGACGTAACAGCGTTATTGTTGGAAACTGGCCTGTTGTTGTTATCGAAGATGGCAAGGCGCGTATCCAGGAGTATGGAAGTGTTACTGCCTGGCTTGACCAACACTCCGGTGTACTTGCCAAGTACATGAAGTCTCATGGCCTAAGGGTTGTGTCTTAAAAGGAGATTGAAAGTTAAACCATAATTCTGGTTTGATTGATCAAGATGATTTTTCGCTGTGGTAGGGTGCGATATTCGCAGTTATTGCCACAGCGGAAATGAATCTATCTCATGAGAAAAAAAGCCAAGAAGGCTATAATCAGATAAATTCAGTATTAAGGCTATCTTCACGATCAGTTGCATGTTTTAGTAGTGACAGCAAAATTTTCAACATTTATGAAATTAGGGTATTTAGATGGAGCTCTTTCTCCTTTCCATAGTTAACGGATTAATCCAGGGCGGCTTTTTTGCTTTGTTTGCCGTTGGCCTGGTGCTTATTTTCGGCGTCATGGG